>JAQGJF010000088.1 GCA_028290765.1 Tardiphaga sp. | reverse complement strand
TCGTGCCGCCGCGCACCGGCAGCGTCGGCACCGAGGAGGAGAAAGTGCCCGAGCCGGAGCCGGAAACCGACAACATCGACGACCTGCGCCGCCAGATGAAGGACATGCAGGACCGCCTCGAGCGGATGTCGAAAGAGCCGAAGAAGGAAGAGTAGGGCTTAATCGGCCGCTCTGAACTTTCCGCGGGTCGTCCCGGCGAAGGCCGGGACCCAGAACCCCTGGCCCTCGTTGTTCGGCACAAAGCGGGACACGAGCGCTTTCCGCCATCATAACCCTCACGGCGTATGGGTCCCGGCTCGGGGGCCGGGACGACTCGTGGGAGTGTAATCGCCTCGATAAAGCCCGCTCAGCCCGCGGCCGGCAATGTCGCCGCCGGCGGCGCGCCCCAGGGCCGGTGCGACGAAGCCAGCCCGATCAGGCGGCCCTGGATGTAATCGCAGCCCCAGTCGCGCAGCATGACGGCGGATTCCTCGTCCTGCACCCATTCGGCGACGGTCTTGATGCCGAGCCGGCGCGCCAGATCGATCAGCGTCTGCACGAAGGCGCGGTCGTCGGCCGAGCGCGCGATGTTCTGCACGAAGGCGCCGTCGATCTTCACGATGTCGACGCCGAGCTTGCGCAGATTGCGGAACGAGGTGTAGCCGGCGCCGAAATCGTCGATCGCGATCCGGCTGCCGAAATTCTTCAACCGGGTGACGAAGCCGCGCACATCGTCGAGGTCCTGGATCGCCACGGTCTCGGTGATTTCGACGATCAGCCGCTCGGCGACGCCGGGATGCGCCCGCATCATCGATTCGATGCTGGCCCACCAGTCCGGATCCATCGTGGTATCGGGCGAAATGTTCAGGCTGAGCTGAATGCCGGGGTGCTCCGCGAGCTCGGCGACCACCAGTTCCAGCACGCGATGGTCGACCAGGCGAATCAGCCCGAGCTTTTCCGCGACCGGGACGATGTCCGGGGCCAACAGAAGCTCGCCGTCGTCCTGTTTCATGCGGACCAGGCATTCATGGAACGCCGGGGAGCGCGAACCGGACTCCACCACCGGCTCGAACGCCATCACGATGCGGCGTTCGTTGAGAGCGGTGACGATTTCGTCGGTGACGCGAATGTTGACGCGGCGCTGAGCGTCGCGCTCGACATTGGGCTTCCACAGCGAAAACGAGCCTTGGCGGCGGCTCTTTGCCATGTCGAGGGTTTCCTGGGCGCGGTTGATCGCCTCGTCGGCGCTTCGCGCATAACGCGGGATGCTGATCGCGCCGATCGAGGCGGTCACCGACACCGGGCCGGATTTCGTCGGCACGATTTCGTCGCGGATACCGGCCAGAAACCGTTCGGCGGCGATGCTCGTGTCGTCCACGGTGCAGTTCTTCAGGATCAACCCGAATTTATTGCCGGAAAAACGCCCGAGCACGTCGCCGCCGCGCAGCCGCGCGCGAATCCGTTTTGCGACATCGCAAATCACCTGGTCGGCGACGTCGAATCCGAAGGCGTCGTTGATCCGCGCGAGGTGGTCGACACCGATCAGCATGAAGGCGAAGGACGAGCGAAAGCGCATCGCCTCCTCGATGGCCTCGGCCAGCGAGGCGATCAGATGGGTACGATTGAGTTCGCCGGTCAAAGGATCATGCTGCGAGAGCTTCAATAGCGCCTCGTCGCGGACGTGGCGCTCGTTGTTGACCCGCACGATACCGCGCACCCGCGCCGGCTTGCCGTCGGCACCGGCGAACCACGCGCCGCATTCCTCGATCCAGAGCACGTCGGCGGATGTGTTCGAACGCACGCCATATTCGATGCGATAGGATTCTCCGCCGCTGGCGTCCGACGCTTGCGAATGCGACAGCGCCTCGGAGCGGATCGAACGTGACGGTTCGATCAGTTTGGAAAATTCGGCGCCGGAGGCCAGCGCCGCGGCCGGGATATCCCGGAAAACCGTACCGGCGTGTTCGGTCCAGACGATCGCGTCGCTGGCGATATCCCAGACGAAGGCGGCCTGGCCGAGCGCCGCCAGCACCGTGGCCGCGGCAGGCATCTCAAGGGCGGGACTGGCAGGCTGCAACGCAGAGGAAGCACTGGCCATCGGAGGTGGTGGAGATGTCAAGATCGCCTCGTTTTGGGACGCCGCCCAGTGATCCCTGCAAGTGATTCCCTGCACAAGATAGGGCGTCGATGGCCGCCCGCGCTAGGCAAAGTTCCCGAAGATTTGAAAAACAACGATTTTCGAACGTCACGACACGCGTCCCGTATGACCGGCGGCATTCGGCACGGCCCTTGCGATGCCACTGGCAAGAAGGGGCGCAATGTCCCAAAACGACACATGACAGGACGCGCGATGTCGATCACCAGGGTCAGCCGGATTGCCGCCAATACTGCTCCGATGATGCGACGGGCCGGCGATATCGCCGTGACACCGACCCCGGGTACGGCGCTGGTGCCGCTGGCGCCAGCCGCAAAGGCGGAGCCCGCTTCCCTCCACCTGAACCGACCGGATCCGTCCTTCGTGACGCACCTGATCGCCACGGCGGAGCAGTCCCCGCAAACGCGAATCCTGCGGCGGGCAGCGACCGCGGATGTCGAGGCGGCCTATCGGTCGGTCGCCAATCAGAACGAAACGACTTATGCCGCTGGCTTGCGGATGCGCCTGACCGCCTGAGCCTCTTTTGACGCGTTTTCTTAACGCGAACCGGCTTCCACCCCGGATCAAGTCCGGGGCAGGCTTTCGCTCGAAAACGCTTTAGCCGTCAGCGCGAAGGATTGTCCGGCGACGGGTGCACGCCGCTGCCGGGCTGGAGGCCCGGCGACTGGATTTCCGGCGACGGTTCACGGCCGACCGCGTCCGAATGCGCGACATCGGGTTCAATCCGCGCGGACGGCGGCCCCGGTTCGACAATCGGTTCGGGTGAGGGCGCGGGTTCGAAACGCGGCTCGGGCGCCGGCTCAGATGCCTCCTGGTGCGGCGGCCGCACGGCTTTCCCCGATGGGGTAGCCACCACCGCGCGGGAGCGTCGCGAACGCAGCGCGATGCCGGACAAGAAGTCCACCAAAGCCAGCGCCGTCAGCAGGAAATAGGTCGAGGTACCGAACCGCGGCAGCATCACGAATTCGGCGGCGGCGCCGCCGAACACGATCAGCGACAGCAGGTGATCGGTCAGATATTTCGCGCCGGGACGCGCGCCCTTGATGACTTCGAACAGCAACATCAGGATGCCGAGCGCCACGAGCCCGTCGCTCAGCGTCACCGCCCATCCGACGCCCGACATCAACGGCACGGTGACCAGCGGCGCCGAAAACGACAGCTCCGGCATCAGGAAGACGATGATGTTGCAGATCGCCAGCGGAATCAGAAGCAGCGGGAAACCGACCATGGACATCGGCGGAGCCTTCTTTTCAGCTAACAGAACCGGGCGCGAATAGAACGGATAGCACGCGCGCTCCACAGTTGGAGCGGATTCAGGCGGAAATACATCTTGCTGAAGCCTGGGCCCGGCGCATCTCGCGCCAAGGCAACCGCCGCGCCTTGCCGTTCACAGGGAGTGCCGCGCCGCGCGGTGGGCGGCGCAGTTCCGCTGGATCAGGCGTCCTTCTTGGCCTTCAGAACCTGGCGGCCCTTGTACATGCCGGTCTTCAGGTCGAGGTGGTGCGGACGGCGCAATTCGCCGGAATCCTTGTCTTCGGCGTAGGTCGGCTTCTTGAGCGCATCGGCGGAACGGCGCATGCCACGCCGCGACGGCGATGTTTTTCTTCTCGGAACGGCCATATCGGAGGTCCTTGCAAGGTGTTATCTGTCGTCGTCCGGTTCGGACGATCGGGCGCTTTCGGCACCAGGCGAAATACGAATGAGGCCGCGCTTATAACGGAACGGTGGCGTCAAAGCTAGGCCGGAACGCACCCAAAATGGCGCCGGAATCAGTGATTTTCCCGCCAGCAGGGCTGCGCCCCCAAAGCCTGCGCCCGGGCCATGTAGGTACCCGCCAGCCGGCGTACGCCGGGGCCGGGGGCGCGGGCGCTGCGGCGGACCGGATTGGGCAGGATGGCCGCCATCAGCGCCGCCTCGCGCGGCGACAGGCTCGAGGCCGAGTGGCCGAAAGCGTAATTGGCGCCCGCTTCGGCGCCGAACTGCCCGGCCGGTCCCCATTCGGCGATGTTGAGGTAGAGTTCCAGCACCCGCTGCTTGCCCAGCACTAGGTTAATCCACATCGCCAGCGGAATTTCGAGGCCCTTGCGCACCACACTGCGGCCCGGCCACAGGAACAGGTTTTTCGCCACCTGCTGGGTGATGGTGGAACCGCCCCCGGAAACCTCGCCTTCCTGGGCGTCTTCGATCGCATCCTGCAGGGAATTCCAGTCGATGCCGCGATGGCTGCAATATTTGGCGTCCTCGGCCCCGACCACGCTGCGCGGCAGCGCCGGCGAAACCGCCTTGAAATCGATCCATTGCCGCGACACCGGCGCGCCCTTGAGCCAGCGCCACGCCATCAGCGTCGAAACCGGATGGCCGGCGCCATAGAACGGCGTCACGAGATAGGGCAGCAGCAGGACCAACAGCGGGATCAGGACGAGGGTGCGAACGATGCGCAAGGTCTTGAACTTCCGGCTGATCGGTCGAGGGGCTCGGGTCGCAGCGTATCCCCCTGATATCTCCGGGAAATTATGGGGGTTTTCAAGGCCGTTAAGGTTTCCGGCCAGATCCGCCCAGGGAACACCGGCCGGAATTGACGAAGCCGGTGTCATGCCCGATTGTCCGCCGCCTTCAATCTGGAGCTATTCTTGATGACGACCGGCGCTGCCCCCACCGACTTTGCCAAACGGCTCGACAAGACCGCCGAGGACACCGAAGCCCTGCTCGGCCGGCTGCTGTCGGACGCCCTGTTGCCCGACGAAACCGCCCGGCCGAAGCGGCTGATCGAGGCCATGCGCTACTCCAGCCTCGGCGGCGGCAAGCGGCTGCGACCGTTCCTGGTGGTCGAGAGTTCGGCCGTGTTCGGGGTGCCGCGCGAGGCCGCCCTGCTGGCCGGCGCCGCGCTGGAATGCATCCATTGCTA
>JAQGJF010000048.1 GCA_028290765.1 Tardiphaga sp. | reverse complement strand
GGACAACGAAATCGGGCTGTATTCCAAGATGCACCACGCCTGCATCGACGGCGGCGCGGGCGCGGCGCTGACCAACATGATCTACGACGTGACGCCGGTGCCGCGCCAGGTCGAAAAGCCGGCGGCGCGGGCCCAGGCCGGCCAGGAGCCGCGCGACTTCGCGGCCAACCTGATCGATTCCTATCAGCAGCTCTGGCGTCAGCCGTTCGACAGCGCAGCCGCCGCCAAGGGCATCGAGCTGCCGCGTTCCGGCAAGAGCGATATCGGATCGATCCTGTTCGACAACGCCATGTTCCAGATCGAATCCGCGGTGAAGTTCGCCGGCAGCATTCCGACCATGCTCAAGAGCGTCTCTGAGGTGGTGGGCAAGATCACCGATCCGAAATCGCGCGACAGCATTGCCGGCATGGTGTCGCCGTCGACGATCCTGAACAAATCGATTTCGTCGGAGCGGAGTTTTGCCGGGGTCTCGATTTCATTGTCGCAGGCGAAAGCCCTGGCCAAGCAATCCGGCGGCAAGCTGAACGACGTGGTGCTGGCGCTCAGTAGCGGCGTGGTCCGGCGCTATCTCAAGGAACAGGGCGCGCTTCCGGCCAAGCCGATGACCGCCGCCGTGCCGATCTCGCTGCGCGAGGAGGGCAACACCGAGGCCAACAACCAGGTGTTCGGCATGATCTGCTCGATCGCCACCAATGTCGAAGACCCGAAAGCGAGGCTGGAAGCCATCATCGCGCAGTCGACAAAATCCAAGGAAATGTCACACCCGCTGCGGGCGCTGATGCCGCAGGTATCCAACATCTCGATGCTCGGCGCGCCGATACTGGTTCAGATCCTGGCATTGCTCTACAGCCGCTCCAGCCTGTCCGACGTGCTGCCGCCGGCGGCGAACATCACGGTGTCCAACGTGCCCGGGCCGCGCCAGACGCTGTACGCGGCCGGCGCGGAATTGCTGCACATCTTCCCGGTGTCGATCTCGACCCACGGTCTCGCGCTCAACATCACCGTGCAGAGCTACCGCGATCAGCTGGATTTCGGCTTCATCGCCGGAGCCAACATCATTCCCCACGTCCAGGTGCTGTGCGACATGCTGCCCGGTGAATTCGCCGCCCTTCTGGCGGCCTATGCGCCGCCGGAAGATCTCAAAAGCGCGGCCAGCTGAAAGTCCGGGTGAAAGTCATGCCTGCCATGATTGAAATGCCGCCGCTGCAATTTGCCGAGACCAACGGCGTCCGGATGGGCTTTTACGAGGCGGGTCCGAAGACCGATACGCCGCCGGTCGTGCTGTGCCACGGCTGGCCAGAAATCGCCTTTTCGTGGCGGCATCAGCTCAAGGCGCTGGGCGAAGCCGGCATCCGCGTCATCGCACCCGACCAGCGCGGTTATGGCGCCACCGACCGGCCCGAAAGCGTCGAAGACTACGATATCGAACATCTGACCGGCGACCTGGTCGGACTCCTGGATCATCTCAAGATCGACAAGGCGATTTTCGTCGGCCATGACTGGGGCGGTTTTGTCGTCTGGCAGATGCCGTTGCGGCACATCGATCGCGTCGCCGGCGTCGTCGGCATCAATACGCCCCACACCAATCGGGCGTGGGCGGATCCGATCGAGCTGTTGCGCGCGCGCTTCGGCGACCAGATGTACATCGTGCAGTTCCAGGACCCCGCACGCGGTCCGGACAAGATATTCGACAGCCGGGTCGAGCAGACCTTCGATGCCTTCATGAAAAAGCCGGTGCCGCGCCGCGAGTCCGCGCCGACGGAACCGCCGGTCGCCGGTGTCGGCGCATCGCCGCGGGTCAACCTGGCGTTTCCGCAGATGATCGCCGGCTACGACGCCAAACACGATCCGCGCACACCGATCCTGTCGGCGGAGGAAAAACAGGTCTTCGTCGATACCTTCACCAAATCGGGCTTCACCGGCGGCATCAACTGGTACCGCAACATGTCGCGCAACTGGCAGCGCTCGGCCGAGATAGATCATACGGTGCGGGTGCCGTCGCTGATGATCATGGCCGAGAACGATCACGTGCTGCCGCCCTCGGCGGCCGATGGCATGGAAAAGCTCATCCCCGACCTGGAAAAGTACCTGGTCCGCGACAGCGGCCATTGGACGCAGCAGGAAAAGCCGGATGAGGTGAGTGCGAAACTCATCGAATGGCGCAAGAAACGGTTCGGATAAACGCACGAAACTAACTCCGTCATTGCGAGCGAAGCGAAGCAATCCAGGGGCCACAAGCGAAGAACTGGATTGCTTCGTCGCTACGCTCCTCGCAATGACGGGGCTGAGTATCGTTCTTTAAAAAAATAGACAGGCAGGAGACACTCGGACGATGGCGTCACCCAACAAGCTCAGTCCCATTCCGCATCCGCCGACAAAGCCGGTGGTCGGCAATTTGCTGACACTGGATTCGACCGCGCCGGTGCAGCATCTGACCCGGCTGGTCAAGGAACTCGGGCCGATCTTCTGGCTGGACATGATGGGCGCGCCATTGGTCATCGTCGCCGGCCATGACCTGATCGTCGAACTCAGCGACGAAAAGCGCTTCGACAAGGCGGTGCGCGGCTCGTTGCGCCGCGTTCGCGCCGTGGGCGGCGACGGACTGTTCACCGCCGATACCTCCGAGCCGAACTGGAGCAAGGCGCACAACATCCTGCTGCAGCCGTTCGGCAACCGCGCCATGCAGTCCTATCACCCCAGCATGGTCGATATCGCCGAGCACCTGGTCCGGACATGGGAGCGGCTGAACGCCGACGAGGAGATCGACGTCGTTCACGACATGACGGCGCTGACGCTCGACACCATCGGGCTCTGCGGCTTCGATTACCGGT
>JAQGJF010000028.1 GCA_028290765.1 Tardiphaga sp. | reverse complement strand
ACGCCGGCGGCCTTGGTGTGATCGAACATTCGTTGATAATCCTGGGCCGGATAGTTGGTCGGCAATTCTCCGGCGGCGGATGGATTGAGCATGTTGTAGACGACCTGGGCGCTGTCGAAGACGCCTGCATCGATCACCTGGTTCAGCGCCGCGGTGTCGCCTATGGCCGTCATCCCGAGGAAACGAATTTTGCCCTGCTGACGCAGACGCTGGAATGCCGGTACCACGTCGTCGAGCACCTGTCCGACACTCAGCGCCGATCCGCCCCCTGTCTCGGTAATCGGATTGTGCAGGTGAAAGATGTCGACGCGGTCAAGACCCAGTCGCGCCAGGCTGCCTTCGAGCGACATCGTGACTGTGTCGGCGATCCGGCCAAACTCGCCGGGCGGCAACCGGACCTTGGTGCCAACGGCCACATGGGCTGGTTTCAGCCTTTGCAGAACGCGGCCCAGGTTCGTTTCCGAATCGCCATTGCCGTACTGCACCGCGGTGTCGAAGTAATTCACTCCGGCTGCGATCGCCCGCGCGACGGTACGCTCCTGGTCGGCAGCATCGCCGCGCACCATGAATCCGCCGACCGCGCCGCAGCCGAAACCCAGGGTCGACAGTTGCATTCCGGTGCGCCCAAAGGTCCGCAATTGCATCGCCGCTCCTCCGATTGCATATGCAACAAATACACGAAATCACGAGGGGAAGCAGTGGTCCGGCAGTTGCCAGCGGCACGCTGTGGAAGAGCCCGATGGCCTGGAGCGGCATGATTCTAAGTTGATTCGGGACCGCTAACTCCGTCATTGCGAGGAGCTCTTGCGACGACTGCGTCCGCGAAGCTCGAAGAGCGAAGGAGGAAGCAATCCAGTCTTTCTTCTTTGGTTCCTGGATTGCTTCCGCCTTCGCTAAAGCTTCGGCGGACGCGGTCGCTGCGCTCGCAATGACGGGGCTGATGTCGCCGATCTAACTTAAAATCATCATGTCCTAAATGTCGATGCGGGCATTCCGCAGGACCGGGGCCAGTGCCGTTCACGCTTCGAACCCCGTCCGTTCGATTTGTGCGCGGACTCGAACCCCGAACGACATGATGGGAATTCAATGACTTACTCGCCCGCACCTTTTCGCGATGATGAACGGGTGCGAGCAAGATCAACGGTTTACGTGCGAAACAGCGGTCACATAGCACGAGCGCCGTGCGGAGAACACAATCGCTGTGGTCAAGCCTGTGAATATTGTTCGAAAGATAGTGCGGCGGCGACCAACCGGCGTAGCTTTATCCCTCCAACTGGGGCGCGGAAGCCAATGCCAAAACTCACTGCCGGGGATGTAGACGCGATACTCGAGCGGTTTGAACACCCCCTCGACAACGAAACAGCGGCAGGGATGGAGCGTATCGCTGCTGACGAAGATGCCTTTGAAGGTTTGGTAGACCTGTTTACGCAGGCTCACGGGCGGGCGCCGCAGGGAGACTGTGAGGCCTACCAATGGGGCACACTGCTGCACCGTGACACGCTGACCGCGCTTGGATTCGAAGACCGTGCCGGTTTTCAGTACAACTACGACCTTTGCCTGCTGATTGAACATAGCCCGCGCGTCAAGGACACGCTGAACTGACACGCTGAACTGACACCCTGCGCCGACCGCCGATCAGCTTGAGCGCTGCGGAGAACAAAGGGCGGGGCAAACAAAACACCCCATCCCCGGTTCTGATATCGCCGCGCCGTGCCCTGAAGTGTCATCGGCGTTTTGACGGCGCAGTGACGGCGCGCCGGTCACCGAATGTCTTCGGCATCATTTTCGAAAGCAGCCGCCACCGCGCGTTGACGCGCAGTTTCGCGCGCTTGAGGCGATGGGGATCGAGGATGCGGACGGTGGTGCCGTCTTCCCGGCGTTGGACGATCCAGTCGTTGCGGCGGTCATCGACGATCTTCAACGTCCCGTCCGCGATCGTCTGGAAGCCGATCTGCCGGGCGTCCAGGTAACGCGCCCTGAAACCCTCCCGATCTTCCTTGACCCACTTCCAGAGCGTCCTGACCGAGGGCATGTCGACGTCGTTGCAGACGTCGCTCAGCAATCCGCCGGCCATCAGTCCGTCGAGAATCCAGTCGGCGACCTCAGGGGAGTAGGGGACGGCAGCGTGGCGCAGGCGCCCGACTTCCCGGGCTGACCGGTAGCGCACCGCAAAATCCTCGCGGTCGGCGGCGACCCAGCGGTTGATCGTGGTGTGGTCCGGCATGCCGCGATCCCCGCACACCTCGGCCTGCGTCCGGCCGCACATCAGCTCGCCAAGAAACCGGTCGGCGATTTCCCTCGTGTAGCGGACAGGGCCCGGACGGCCATGTCCGGTCTGGCGGGCCAGCCGGTAGCGCGCCGCAAAGCCCGCGCGGTCCTGCTGGACCCAGCCGACGATCGTCCTGTAGCTCGGTATGCCGGCGTCGCGGCAAATGCCGAGCAACGGCCGGCCGGCGCGTAACCCGCCAAGGATCTGGTCGGCGATCTCTTCGCTGTACAGCGAAGGGCGGGCTTTATACCGACGTTTGCCGGCCGTCGGTCGAGCCGAACCGGATGTGGACGCGGTCAGCCCATGGTCCGAATCCGACTCGGGAAGTTGTTGCGCGCCTGGTCGCAAATCGATATCGGGAATTCGAGTCACGAACAGCACCTTGCGATTTGACTAAGGTAAATCGTTTCGATCAAAAACCATCCTCAGAATCCAACGTGCTGTTTGGGTTTGAGGGTGGGCTCACTTCGATAAAGCGGAGCCAGCACGTTTCCGCGCATGAGGGCATCATGCGTGACCGGGCCGGTCAATCGAAACTCGAATTTCTTTTCCACAGAACGACGCTGACAACGAATG
>JAQGJF010000023.1 GCA_028290765.1 Tardiphaga sp. | reverse complement strand
CGGCGGCGTCGGCCCCGAGGACGACGCGATGGCCATCGCCCGGGAAATCGGTTTTCCGGTGCTGGTCAAGGCGGCATCGGGCGGCGGCGGCCGCGGCATGAAGGTGGCGCTCACCGAGAACGACCTGATGCTGGCGCTGTCCACCGCCGGCAACGAGGCCAAGGCGGCGTTCGGCGACGCCTCGGTCTACCTGGAAAAATATCTGCAGAAGCCGCGCCACATCGAAATCCAGGTGCTCGGGGACGGCCGCGGCGGCGCCATCCATCTAGGCGAACGCGACTGCTCGCTGCAGCGGCGTCACCAGAAGATCTGGGAAGAAGGTCCCTCGCCGGTTCTCACCGCCGCCGCGCGCGCCAAGATCGGCGGCACCGTCGCCAAGGCGATGCAGGAGATGCACTATCTCGGCGTCGGTACGGTGGAATTCCTCTACGAGGACGGCGAATTCTATTTCATCGAGATGAACACCCGAATCCAGGTCGAGCATCCCGTCACCGAGATGATCACCGACATCGATCTCGTGCTCGAGCAGATCCGCATCGCCGCGGGCGGCGACCTGCCGGTGACGCAGGAGGAAATCGTTATCAACGGCCACGCCATCGAATGCCGCATCAATGCCGAGAATCCGGTGTCGTTTCGTCCCTCGCCCGGCAAGATCCAGCAATATCATCCGCCCGGTGGCCGCGGCGTGCGGATCGATTCCGCCGTCGATCAGGGCTATGTCATCCCGCCTTATTACGATTCGCTGGTCGGTAAACTGATCGTCCACGGCAAGACTCGCGCCGAATGCCTGATGCGGCTGCGCCGCGCGCTGGACGAAATGGTCGTGGATGGCATCGAGACCACGCTGCCGCTGTTCCGCGCCCTGGTCCGCGAGCCCGGCATCATCGACGGCGATTACCACATCCATTGGCTCGAGCAGTACCTCGCCGGCAAGGCCAGCAGCTAGGCGTCGATTTTCCAGCCAAGGCTGGAACCGATGGCTGCCTTGACCGTTGAGGGCCTGCCGGGAATTGACCCGTGCGGGGGAAGGCTTGAAATCCATTTTACCGGCCACGCGAGAACCTTGTGACGGCTGATTCCGCGCGCCTGCGTGCGATCGGGCAAATCCTGCTGCTTGTGGCGGGATTTCTGGTTCTGGTCGCCATCAGTGCGGCGTCGGTCATCCTGGTCAATCAGGCCCGCACGGATAATGGCCTGGTGGTACACACCGTCGAGGTGGAGAACCAGATTTCGACGCTGCTGCTGGAAATCCGCCGCGCCGAGAGCGCGGCCCGGGGCTATCTCTTGACCTCGGCCCCGCAATATCTGGCCGAGCATGAAGCCGCCGTCGCGGCCATCCTGCCCGGTGTCGACAAGCTGGCCAGTCTGGTCGGCGACAGTCCCGTTCAGACCCAGAACGTCAACAAACTGCGCCCGGCGGTCGTGTTGCGGCTTGCCCAATTCGCCAAGGAGATGGATTTCGTCAAGCGGAATGAGTTCGCCGGGGCCGTCGGCATGGTGGGTGAGGTTGCCAGCGACGACCTCGGAGGCTCGATCCGCGAGGTCGCAGAGGCGATGCGTGCCGAAGAAAACCGCCTTTTCGTGTTGCGCACCGCTTCGGCCGAGCGCAGTCAGATCCTCGCCTCTTCGGTGGCGATGGCCGGATCCGGCATGGTCATCGCGCTCGCCGGCGTTTCGATCTTCCTGGTACGGCGCTCCGCGCGCGCGCGCGACGAAGCCGAGACGCAGTTGCGCGACAACAACCTCAACCTGGAATCCACCATCGAGGAACGCACCGCCGACTTGCGCGAGGCCAATGACGAGATCCAGCGCTTTGCCTATATCGTCAGCCACGATTTGCGCTCGCCGCTGGTCAACATCATGGGTTTCACCAGCGAGCTCGAGGAGTTGCGCGGCGACATCTTCCGGCGGATCGCAACGCTTTCGAATTCGCAGCCGATCGTGCCTGACGCCAACGGCGAATTACCGGAGCCCGCGCTCGACGAACAGGACAAACAGCTCTCGACGGATTTCACCGAGGCGCTTGGCTTCATCAAGTCCTCTATCGCCAAGATGGATCGCCTGATCAGTGCGATCCTCAACCTCACCCGCGAAGGCCGGCGCGAGTTCCAGCCGGTCCTGATCGATACCCGCGAACTGATCGAGGGCATCGCCTCGACGGTGGCGCATCAGGCCGCCGAAGCCGACGCCCAGATCCGCGTCGAGCCGTTGCCGGACATCGTCAGCGATCGCCTGGCACTGGAGCAGATTTTCTCCAATCTGATCGACAATGCGCTAAAATATCTCAAACCAGGCATGCCCGGCGATATCCTGATCCGGGGCCGGACCAAGCTCGGCTTCGCGATTTTCGAGGTCATCGACAATGGCCGCGGCATCGACCCCAAGGATCACCAGCGAATCTTTGACCTTTTCCGCCGGGCGGGTACACAGGACAAACCCGGCCAGGGGATTGGATTGGCGCATGTGCGGGCGCTGGTGCGGCGCCTGGGTGGAACCATGTCGGTGGCTTCGGAACTGAATCGCGGCAGCACGTTCACGATAACGCTGCCGGCAAAATGGACGGGCACTAAGCGGGATAAGCAAGCATGAGCAAACCAGTCACCATCATCATGATCGAAGACGATGAGGGTCATGCCCGCCTGATCGAGCGCAACATCCGCCGTTCCGGCGTCAACAACGATATCCTGCCGTTCACCAACGGCACCGCCGCGGTCAACTATTTGTTCGGCAGCGACGGCTCCGGCGTCGATCGCAAGGGCGAGGCCTTGCTGATCCTGCTTGACCTCAATCTGCCCGACATGACGGGCATCGAGATCCTGCAGCGCGTCAAGGAGAACAAATACCTCAAATGCGCGCCGGTCGTGGTGCTGACCACCACCGACGACGCCCACGAGATCAAGCGCTGCTACGATCTCGGCTGCAACGTCTACATCACCAAGCCGGTCAACTACGAAAGCTTTGCCAACGCCATCCGACAGCTCGGACTGTTCTTCTCGGTCATCCAGGTCCCGCAAGCCGCCACATGAGCGATGAAAAACCCACGCTGCTGTATATCGACGATGACGAGGCGCTCGCCCGGCTGGTGGAGCGCGGCCTGAAGCGACAGGGATACCACGTCGCGCACGCGCCATCCGGCGAGGCCGGCCTGGCGCGTCTCGAACAGGGCGGCATCGACGTCGTGGCGCTCGATCAGTACATGCCCGGTCTCGACGGCCTCGAGACGCTGGAGCGAATCCTGGCAATCCCGAATGCGCCGCCCGTGGTGTTCGTGACGGCGTCGCAGGACAGCAAGATTGCGGTCACCGCGCTGAAAGCGGGCGCCGTCGACTATCTGGTCAAGGACACCCAGGGCGATTTCCTGCCCTTGCTCCATGTCGCCGTCGACAGCGCGATCCGGCAGGCGTTGATCCGAAAGGCCCGCGATGACGCCGAAGCCGAGGTTCACGCCTCGCGCGATCGGTATGCCGCGCTTGCCGCCGAGCGCGAAGTGCTGCTGCGCGAAGTCAACCATCGCGTCGGCAATAGTCTGCAGATCATCGCCTCGCTGCTGCATTTGCAGGCCAATTCATCCAACCAGGACGACGTCAAGGCGGCGCTGACCAATGCCATGGGCCGTGTCGCCGCGGTGGCGCAGGTGCACCGCCGTCTCTATACCTCGCATGACCTCAACAGCGTGTTATTGAACCAGTATCTCGAAGCCCTGCTGGAGGATCTGAGGCGCTCGGCCGAAGGCAACCGGATGTCGCGGCTGACGCTGAAGGCCGAGCCGATCGAAATCGATCCCGACCGCGCGGTGGCGATCGGCATCATCGTCAACGAGCTGGTGATGAACGCCGTGAAATATGCCTACCCCGACGGCGCCGGCCCGATCCATGTCGTGTTGAATTCGCACGGGGACGATCTCGAACTGGCGATATCCGACGAAGGCGTCGGCCTCAACGTCAAACAGGACCCGCGCTCCACCGGGATGGGACAGCGCATCGTCGGTGCCATGGCCGCCAAGCTCGAAGCGGAAGTCGAGCGCGACGCTTCACACGCCGGAACGCGGATCGTGCTGCGATTCCGCCGCCGCAACGCGCCGGCCGACACAACGGCGACGGCGGCGAGCTGAGCCTATCGACCGCTCCGGGCCAGCCGCGCCGTCATCCGGCATCAGGTGGAGCGCCCGCGTTCCGCATGGGTTCGCCACGACGGCTACTCAGCCGATCATGCGAAGCCATGGCAGCACGATGGCAAGAAGACCGGCAAAATAGATCAATCCGAAGATCAGGCCGAATTTCCAGAAGTCGGCCTTGCCGACGAAACCGCTGCCGAAATACATCGGCGCCGGACCGGTGGCATAGGGGGAAATGACGCCCATCAGCCCCAGCGAATAGATGCACAGCAGTGTGAGCGTCGCGATCGGCAATCCCGGGATGCTGGTCCCGACCGCGAGCACCACCGGCAGCACCGCGGCGGCGTGTGCCGTGATGCTGGAAAAGAAATAATGGATCCAGAAGAACAGCGAGACGAGCAGGATCATGGCCAGCGTCGGCGACAAGGTCGCCAACGGCTGGGCGTATCCCGCGGCCACCCATTTGATGAACCCGATTTCGTTCAGGCCGGATGACAGGGTCAACAGCGAGGTAAAGTAGAAGAACACCTCCCAAGCAGCTTTTTCAGCGATGATGTCGGCGAATTCGACGACCCCCGTCACCAGCATCAGCGAGATCACCACGAACACCACCATCGTCGCGTTGATGTAGTTGGAGCCCACGCCCGGCAGGCTGATGTCCGGATTCGACCCGGTGATCCACAGAAACATCGCCAGCAGCACCAGGGCGGCCATGATCCATTCGTTTCGCGACAGCGGGCCCATGGCCTCGAGTTCCTTGGCGCTCCACGTCACGATTTCCGGGCTTTGCTTCACCTCCGGCCGGCAGATCAAATAGCTCAGCAGCGGCACCAGCAGGATCAGCGGGACCCCGAGCGGGGCGAAGCCGATGAACCACTGCGACCATCCGATATCGACGCCAACGATCTTCTTGGCGAAGCTGAGTGCTGCGGCGTTGGGCGCCAGCGCGGTCAGGAAGAGCGAACTCGTGACCGCGGTCGCGGCAAATGCCGTCCACATCACATAGGTCCCGATCCTTGCGGCGGTGGGACCGGGCTCGGAGCCGTAGATTCTCGGAATGTTGCTGACGATCGGATAGACGGTGCCACCGCTGCGCGCGGTATTGGAAGGCGTCGCCGGGGCCAGCACCAGATCCGAGAATGCCACGGCGTAGCCGAGACCGAGCGTATGGCGGCCGAGGCCCCGGACCAGCAGCAGCGCCAGCCTCTTGCCCAGTCCACTCTTGCGATATCCGATCGAGAAGACAAAGGCGCCGACGATCAGCCAGACCGTGCTTTCGGAAAAGCCGCCCAACATCCAGCGCAGCGACTTGTTGGGATCCGGCTCGACATAGCCCATCACCCCGGCAAAGGTGAGACCGATCAGGCCCACCGCGCCCACCGGCATCGACTCGAGAATCAAGCCCGCAATCACGGCGGCGAACACCGCGAAATAGTGCCACTGGTTCGCATTGAGGCCTGCCGGAATCGGCGCCAGGTAGATCGCGAGCCAGACGCCTAGCGGCGCTATGGTCTTCCATTTGATCGTCACGGACGCCCCCCTCGTATTGTTTTGATGCACGCGCGAGTTACTTCCCGCGGCATGGTCTATCGCCCACGCAGCATCGCTGGTTTTTCCGCGATGGCAAGGCCGAGCTAGGGCAGCTTTCGGTTCATATCCCGGGCAAACGTCCATCCTCGGCGCGCGGAAGCGTGCCGGGTGCCAATTGAAAAATCCCGAAAGACGTGCTGTCTTCCGTCATCGCCGGCCGCAACGGCGGGCCGCACAAGAACAAATAAGAACGCAAATAAAAACGGGAGGCTCATGGTCATGGCCGGTTGGCGCCTGCTTTCGCTCTCGGTCCTCGCGGCGTTCTGGGGCGCGCAAGCCGCCCTCGCCCAGGCGAGTTACCCCTGCGTCAACGACGCGCCGGATCCCTATCAACGCGGCACCAGCTTTGCTCCGTTGCCGGATGGCCGCGCCTGGGGCTCGACGGCGGGCGTCACCGTCGCACCCGACGGCACGATCTGGGCCTATGACCGCTGCGGCGCCAACAGCTGCGCGGGATCGTCGCTCGATCCGATCATCGCCTTTGCACCTGACGGCAAGGTGCTGCGCCATTTCGGCGGCGGCCTGTTGATGATGCCGCACGGCCTCACCGTGGACGAAGCCGGCAATGTCTGGGTGACCGACAACGCCGCGAAAGACGGCAAAGGCATGCAGGTCTTCAAATTCAGTCCGGAGGGCAACATTCTCATGACCCTGGGCAGGCCCGGCGGCGGCGAGGCGCCGGATGGTTTCTCGCAGCCCAACGCCGTCGCCATCGCGCCAAACGGCGACATCTTCGTCTCGCAGGGTCACACGGCGCGTGGCGACAAATCGCTGATCCTGGTGTTCTCGCCGGACGGCAAATTCATCAAATCGTTCGGCGGCAAGGGCTCCGGGCCCGGCGAACTCGACATGCCCCATGCGCTGGCCTTCGACGCCCGCGGCCGGCTCCTGGTTGGCGATCGCAATCATAACCGGATCGCGTTGTTCACGTCCGACGGCAGCTATCTCGGCGAATGGAAGCAATTCAGCCGGCCGAGCGCCGTCGTGGTCACCAAGGATCAGATGATCTATGTCGGCGATTCAGAATCCCAGTCACGCGACGCCGCGGCCTATGGCTACAATCCCGGCTGCGAAAAAGGCATCCGTTTCGGCAGGCTGGACGACGCCAAGGTAAATGGGTTGATTCCGGACCAGCAGCCGATGTCGGTATCGAGCACCGCCGAAGGCGTCGGCGTCGACAAGGACGGCAGCGTGTTTGGCGCCGAAGTCGGACCGAAGGATCTGAAGAAATACGTCAGGAAATAACGGCGGCGGCATAACGCCGCGCAACGGAGAAAAGTCCATGGTCAAACCGGTCCTCCATCACGTCAACCTGATGACCACGCGGCTCCAGGAAATGATCGAATGGTACGGCCACGTCGCGGGGCTCGAGGTCGCGCATCGGGCGCCGGTCGGCGCCTGGCTGACCAACGACGCCGCCAACCATCGCCTCGCTCTCATCAGCCTGCCCGATACCGCCGACGACCCGGCCAAGGACACCCATACCGGCCTGCATCACATCGCTTTCGAACATACGTCGTTCGCCGATATGTTCGACAGCTATGCACGCCTGCGCGAGCTCGGTATCCGGCCACATTTTTGTCTGGATCACGGCCTGACGACTTCGATGTATTATGGTGATCCCGATCGCAACCTCGTCGAACTGCAGATCGACAATTTCGGCGATTGGGCGAAGTCGTCGCATTGGATGCGGACGTCGCCGGAATTCGCCGCCAACCCCATCGGCGTGTTTTTCAACCCGGATCGCGTGCTGGATGCCTATCGCGCCGGAACATCGGCTGCCGACATCCATCGCGCCGCCATGGCCGGTGAATTTCTTCCCGATCCCCTGCCCCCGATCGGGATTCCGCCCAGACGATAGCGACGCCTGCGGCCCTCCGCGAAGCAACGAGCATGGGTCCATGCTTCGACACGGTGCCCTTGAGTGCGGTACCCGACCACCTGATTCGCGGCTTGGGCGATCCGCACGCCCCTGCTAGGGTTAGGCATGACGTCCCGTGACTCCGCATCTTCCGAGATAACCCCCGAAATGCTGCTGCGCGCTTACGCCTGCGGCATTTTTCCAATGGCGGAAAGCGTCGACGACCCGACGCTGTTCTGGGTCGAGCCGGAACGGCGCGGCATCATCCCGCTCGACGGCTTTCAGATTTCCTCGAGGCTGGCGCGCACGGTGCGCTCCGACGCTTTCACCGTTAGCATTAACACCGCCTTCAAGGCCGTGATCGACGGCTGTGCGGAGCCGCAACCCGGCCGCGACAACACCTGGATCAACAAACGCATCCGCGATCTCTACACCGGCCTGTATGAGATCGGTCACTGCCACAGCGTCGAGGTGTGGCGGGATGGCGACCTGGTCGGCGGGCTCTACGGCGTCAGCCTGGGCCGGGCCTATTTCGGCGAGAGCATGTTTCATCGCGTCCGCGACGCCTCGAAAGTAGCGCTGGTGCATCTGGTGGCGCGGCTGATCGCCGGCGGCTTCGTGCTGCTCGACACCCAATTCGTCACCGAGCATCTGCGAACATTCGGCGCCACGGAGGTGTCGCGGCGGCGCTATCGCAGCCAGCTCGACAAGGCCCTCGACGGCGTCGCCGATTTTGCAAGGCTGCCGGTCGATCGGCCGGTCGGCGGCGCCGAGGCGCTCACCATCATCGCCGGCCGCGAGCCCGCGCGCTCGCAAGCGGGGCGCGGTTAGCGATCGGCTACCTGAACATCGGGAATTGCGGCGGACCGGTCGGCGACGGCGCCGGCGGACGCGGCGGCTGCTTCGGCGGCGCGCGCTTTTGTGGAGGCGGCGGTGCCGACACCGGCTTCGGCGCGTCGGGTTGTGCGCTCACCACCGTGGCATCCGGCATTTTGCAGTCGGTCAGCCAGATGTCGTAAATCGGATGTTCGACGCCATGCAGGCCGGGGCTTGCCGCGAACATCCAGCCGGAGAAAATCCGCTTCACCTCGCCCTGCAGCGTGATCTCGTCGACCTCGACAAAGGCGTCGGTGTTGGCGGCTTCGGTCGACGGGCG
>JAQGJF010000013.1 GCA_028290765.1 Tardiphaga sp. | reverse complement strand
ATTGATGGCCACGACGTTGGAGTCTGGCAGCTTGACCGGTTGGCCAGCGGCAATGAGCCGCGCTGAGAGCACTGCTACCCTAAGGCGTTACACGGCCAGTGGTCGACCTGATGGCAGGCACCGTCTGCGGCGCCGCCAGATGAGCCGGAGGGTCCGATGGAATGACCATCGCGCCTGCTCGCGACACAACTGCGGACGTGATCATGCTGTCTGCGGTATTCAACGCACCAGTTCTGAGGTCAGACCAAAGCCAAACTCCGCTCAGAACTGCCACAACAGTCGCAATGATCATCGGAACCAACTCCGGACGCTCGTCTTTAGCGGGCATTGTTTCACTTCTCAATTCGATCCGGGCTACCTCTTTGCCGAAAGTCATTTCGAAGGAGTTAAGGTGCGCGAGTTCCCTCCCTGACCGCCTGATGCGTGCTCAATAGATCCTCGCCATCTGTCCAGTGTCGCTCAGCGTGATCTGAAGCCGCGCCAGTCATGGAATCCGCGGAACGATGTTCATTTTCGCCGATTATTTCGGCTTGGACACGAAGGAGGATCCGATGGAATTGAACGGCAAAAAGATCGCGATTCTGGCAACGAACGGGTTCGAGCAGGCGGAACTTGAAGTGCCCCGGGACCGGCTGAAGAAGGCTGGCGCCACCGTCGACATCGTTTCTCTGGCCGCCGGTAAGATAAAGGGCTGGGACAAAAAGGATTGGGGCCGGCCGGTGAAGGTCGATAAGACCCTCGATGAGGTCTCGGCCGAGGAATATGACGCCATCGTCCTGCCGGGCGGCCAGATAAATCCGGACCTGCTGCGGGTCGAGCCGAAGGCGCTTAAGTTCATCAAGGATATATTCGACGCGAAGAAGGTCGTAGCAGCTATCTGCCACGCGCCCTGGCTGCTGATTGAGACTGGCATCGCAAAGGGCCGTAAGATGACCTCGTTCAAGTCCATCAAGTCGGACGTGGCGAATGCCGGGGCCAAGTGGGAAGATTCCGAGGTCGTCGTCGACCAGGGCGTCATCACATCCCGCAATCCAGGGGACCTCGAAGCCTTCAGCGCGAAGATCATCGAAGAGGTCAAGGAAGGCCGCCACACGCAGCGCAGCGCGGCGTAACGGTCATGAAGAGCGTGAAAATTGCCGGCGACGCGGGAGCAGAGACCCGCGTCGTCATCCTGGAATCCGGCGAAGAGGCGTTCGCGGCACTGACGAAATTCGCAAACGATGCTGGGACGACCGCGGCCTCCCTGACAGCCATCGGCGCTTTCGAGAAAGCCACCGTCGGCTGGTTCGATTTCGAGAAGAAGGCCTACAAGAAAATCGAGGTCGCCGAACAGTGTGAAGTCTTGAGCGCGATCGGAGATGTTGCGGTCGGCGACGACGGCAAAGCGAGCCTTCACGTTCATGTCGTGCTCGGCCTGTCCGATGGCACGACACGGGGCGGGCATCTTCTTCAGGGCACGGTCCGGCCTACCTTGGAGGTCGTCCTGACCGACACCCCCGTCAAGCTGAGACGGAAGAAGAAGGCGGATATTGGGATAGCCCTGATTGATATCGAGGCTGGGAAGCCCTGATTTTCAGCGGGTCCCTAGCGCATTTTCCAGTCAACACTTATGATCCTGGAATGCGCGGCGGTACTTTTTCGTTCTCCGGGGATTGGTCACCGGGGAAGCGCGTAGGATAAGTTGAGCGGATTATCCTTGCCTCCGTCTGTGCAAAACTAAATCAATCTCAAGTTGACTGGTCCAGTGAACCATGGTGCACTGTTCAGACTGAATTGTTGCGCTTGACACCCGTCCGCAGAAATGCGCGGCGGGTTTTTCCGTTGGTGCATCGCGTGCCGATGCACTGACACCGTCATTGCGGGACGTGTCCCGCGATCACTGAAGCTGCCGTAGTCCAGCTTCGCGTTTCACAATCACCACAGGGGTTATCGATACCGGGCTCGCGCCAGCGCGCGCCCGCGATGCGCAATTGCGCATCGGGAACGACGCCTCATCATCTCCAACCAGGATCATCATCATGACATTCCGCATTGCGCGGTCCGTGGTCAACGGGCTGGGTTACGACTATGCCGCCGCCGTCGAGGCCTTTCGCCAGGCCAAGCTGGCGCACCGCTTCACCGGCGACATTGCGCCTTCGGCGCCGGCCGTGATCGAGGACGCGGTGAGCCGCGTGCAGACGCCAGGCCAAGCCGACGATTTCGTCGCCGATTACGAAATCCTCGAGGACATTCCGGTGCCGACGCTGGCGGAGCGCAAGCAGGCGCTTGTCGCCGCGATCCGCGCCATGGAAAGCGCCGCACTGGCCAGTATCATTTCGCCGGCGCGCGAGCGGCTGATGGGGCTCGATGTCAACGCGGTCTATGTGAAGCCCGAAGCCGAGCGCAGCGATGCCGACCGCGCGCTGCTGGCAAGGTTGAGCCAGCTCGCGGCGCGCAAGGAAATCGTCCATCGCCACAGCGCCGGTCTGGAAATCGCCGTCGAGGAACAGACCGACGCGACCATCGACGGCTGGACCCCACCGGAGTTTCCCGCATGAGCCCTCCCACCGCCTATACCGCGGAAATCGCGGACAAGATTCTGGACGCCCTGATGGACGGCCGCACCCTGATCGACATCTGCAGCGAGGCAGGCATGCCTTGCACCAGCGCCGTGCGCAAGTGGGTGGCGGAAGATCGCGACGGCTTCGGCGTACGCTATCATCGCGTCCGTGACATCGCCGCCTCCCCGGAGCGGGCGACGCTCTATACCGACGAGATCGCGCAGCGGATCCTGGATCATCTGGAAAGCGGCCGCGGCCTCGTCGACGTGTGCGGCGACGACGGCATGCCGAGCGCCAGCACGGTGCGGAACTGGGTGATGGACGATCGCGAGGGTTTCAGGGCCCGTTACCGCCGGGCGCGGGACATCGGACACACCAGGGCCAACCGGTTCGTCACCTATACACCGGAGCTCGCGGAACGGATCCTGGCCGAATTGCGCGAGGGCCGCTCGCTGCTCGACGTGTGCCGGGACGACGGCATGCCGAGCGCCAGCACTGTCCTTCATTGGGAAGTGGGCGACCGCGACGGCTTCTCGGCGCGCTACCGCATGGCCCGCGACATCGGATATCGCCTGCACGGCGAGGAACT
>JAQGJF010001127.1 GCA_028290765.1 Tardiphaga sp. | reverse complement strand
CGCGACGGGGGGCGCCGCGGTGATGGTCGTAACTCCCTTGATTTGCGGCGCGTCGATGTCGAGCACGGCGCGGGCGCCGGCCCGGTCGGCGCGTCCGGGATCCTTGGCCAGATCCAGCACCAGTTTGAGCCGCATCGCGCCGGAAGCGCCAGTCGCCGCAGTGAGCCGCTTGGCCACCGCGGGTGCGAATGGCGCGATCAAATCGGTGATCTGCCGGGGCGATGCCGATGTGGCGCTGACCGTCAGCCTGCCGGTCGTATCGAGCCGGTCGAACGAACCGGTCCCCTCCATCGCCACGCCACCGGCGTCGCCGATTTTCAACTGATCCAGTGAAATCGTCTTCGGACCGTAGCCAAGCCGCGCCAGCAGCGGACGCAACTCCTGACCGGCCGACAGCGCGCGGCCGACATCGAGCGACAATTGCCCTTCGTCGGGCCATTCGGCCTGGGGCCCCGCCAGCGCGCGGGCGAAGGCTACCGCGGCATCGATATCCAGCCGGTCGGCCTTGAGCGCCGCCTCGAACCGCGAATTGGCCGCCGCTGGATGCAAATAGGCCAGCCGGCCTTCCAGCACGCCACCATCGATTTCGGCCTTCATGCCGTCGACCGCGACACGGTCGGCGGTCAGGCTGACATTGCCCCGTACCCGCAACGGCTTCTGGACGCGAAAGGTAACTGTCGTCTGGCCCTGCAGCCAGGCCGCCAGCGTATCCGGATCGCCCGACTCGACGCTGAGCGCGCCCTTGAATTCGCTCGACGCTCCCGGCACGGCCTCGCCGCTGAAAGCGACCTGGGTGGCGCCGGGCGCGCGAAATTCCAGCCGGTCGACGGTCCACGAACGCGTATCGGCGCGCAGATCGGCGGCGGCATTCTGCACCGGCCGTCCGCCGAGCATGATCTGATCGGTGCTGATCTCGATTTTCGTTGCCAGCGGCGCCGGCGGGATCGCCGCCATCAGGCCGCGCAGCGCCGGCAACAGCCGCATCGTCTCGGCCGTGCCGCCGTCCTTGCCGCTTTCTTTGCCGAGCAGCCTGTCGGCGTCGAGCTGCCGCGCCGACAGCACGGCATGGAGCAGCGGCGAGGCACCGAGCCGAAGCGTCGCCAGCCCGGCCAGCTTCAGCGCGTTGTCCTCGGGGCCGTAACTGGCTTCGAGCTGATCGAGCCGCGCGGTCGCCGGATCGGCCTTGAGCTTGGCGGATATCCGCCATGGCGCCGCCGATGTCTCGCCCTTGACCTTGGGCCCGGCCGGTCCGGCCAAGGCGATGCCGCCATCGAAACGCGGCGAACGCGCCTCGAAGGTCAGCACGCCGTCGAGATCGACCGATAGCGGGCGCTGACCGGGGTCGATGGTGAGATGCAGCCGCGTCCCGTTGCCGTCGGCGGCCTGGCCGGACGACACCCGGAATGGATAGCGCGTTCCGGACAGCGTGAATTTGCCGTCGCCGCGCACCGCGCCCGCCAGCGAGCGCACGTCGCCGCTGAAGGCGATGTCGCTCAATTCGAGGGTGCCGCGGCTGGCGGCGTCATGCAGCGCGACCCGGCCGGTGAGATTGAGCCGGTCGATCGCCAGCGAACCGAGGTTGAACCGCCCGGTCGACGCCGGCAGGTCGACCCGGCCCTGCGCGTCGAGGCCGAGATCGAGCGCCGCACCGTTGATCGTCAGTTCGTTGGCGCGCCATTCGCCGCGCATCAGCGAACCCAGGCTGAATTCGACGTCGAGCTTGTCGGCGCGCACCTTGCCGAGATCGTTGTTGCCGCCGACCGTCACCGAACGGAGCCGCAGCGACGGCGTCGGCAGCAGCCGCGCGTCCAGCGCGCCGCCGACCCGCACCGGCGCGCCGACCACGCGGCTGGCCTCCGCCTCGAATTGCGGCCGGAACTGGTTCCAGTCGATGAAATACGGCCCGACCAACGCGGCGATCAGCGCAAGTATGAAGGCAATCGCCAACCCGAGCAGTGTCGTCTGCACGGCAACTCCCCATGAGCATGTTTCCGGCGAACGGAAGCCCGCTTGCCCTGAGCAAAGCACGTTTCGATGGCGAACCGCGCCCACACGGCGACGCGCTCGAAACACGGCCTGCGGCAACGCGGAAAATTAGCGCCGGACCAGTGCCATATATAGGGAGAACTGTGGCGAAGTCACAGCGATTGCGCCGCACCTAAGGAGCGGCGCCGCCGCGAGCTTGCGGCAAATCGCCCTTTTCGGCACCGGTCAGGAGGCGGCGCCCTGCTGCGGATCTGGAATGGCCGGCCGTATCAGGTGCGATCGGCCGGCGACCGCCCGCACCTTGCCCGGCGACGCCAGCCAAATGGTGACGGCGGCCACGACGCTGACGCCGATTCCAACGACAAAACCAGCCGTATAGCTGCCGGTAATGTCGTGCAGGACGCCGGTGACCCAGGGGCCGGCGGCGCCGCCGGCAAGGGCCGCCAGCATGATGGTGCCGAAGATGCTGCCGTAATGCCGGCCCTGGAAGATTTCCAGCACCACGGCGCCCATGATCGACGTCACGCCGTAGCCCAGCAATCCCTGGGCCGCGACCATGACATAGACCAGCATCAGGCTCGGGGTGTGCCCGAGCGCCAGCAGCGCGCCGAAACAGATCGCAAATCCGAGGCCGCTGGCGCTCCACGCCCATTCCCGGCCGATCCGGTCCGACATATGGCCGAGCACGATCTGGCCGGGAATGCCGAGCAGACTGACGAGGCCGAGCGCCCACGCCGCCACGCCGGGGCTGAAGCCGATTTCGATCAGATATTTGGTCTGGTGGACCTGGACCGCGTACCAAGTGTACAGCCCGCAAAAGAAGCCGAGCGCGAGCCACCAGAACCGCGCGGTGCGCACCGCCCGCGCCAGCGTCCAGTCGACTGCCGCCCAGGCCGGATCCACCACGTTGGACGTCGGGCGCAACGCCGGGTCCAGTGCGGCGTCGCCGTCGGGCTCGAGCCCGATATCCTGCGGCCGCTTGCGCAGCAGCAGGTTGATCGGCGCCAGCACCACCAGGACCAGGATGCCCAGGGCCCAGCAGGCGGTGCGCCAGCCGCCATGTTCGATCATGCGCTGCACCCAGGGCAGCATGGTGATCGAGCCGATTCCGACCCCGGCAAACGCGATGCCGGTAGCCAATCCGCGGCGGCGAATGAACCAGTTGGGCAGAAACAGCGACTGGCCGGAATAGCCGAGACAGATGCTGCCGGCGCCGACCAGGACGCCGATCGTCAGGTACAGATGCCACGGCTGCGTGGTCAGCGGTGCCAGCAACAGCCCACCCGCCATCAACGCGACGCCGAGCTCCATCACGGTGCGCGGACCGGCGCGGTCCATCAACCGGCCGAGCAGCGGGCTCATGATGGCGGAAACCAGAAAGCCGAACGAAAAAGCGCCGGCCGTCACCCCATGCTCCCAGCCGAACTCGTCGATGATCGGCGGAAAGAACAGCGAGAAGGAGGTGCGGGCATTGACCCCGATCGCCATGGTGACGAACGTGACCGCGACGATGACCCAGCCGTAGAAAAATGAAATGCGCATGCAATGTCCGTTTTTGTTGATTTATTTGGACGTCAGCAAACCTTGATCCCGCAATCGGACCGGCTGAATTCCTCCCTGATCATGCCCGTTGATTACGACTCCTTGGCCAGCGCGGCGAGCGCCTGCGCGAGGCCCCGGAACGACAGCGGAAATGCGATATCGTGTTCGGCGGCATCCTTGAATACGATGCTGCCGGGTTCGGTGCGTGCGCCGAGACGCACCATGACGTCGTCCCCAACCGTGACGGAGGCGATGCATCCGCCGGGAACGCAGCGTTGCCAGGACACTTCGAGCGGCGACTTGTCTTCCCTCTCGCTCAGGATCTTCGGCTTGGTCGTCAGCAATACGGCGACCGGAAGCACCAAGGTGGCGCGCATCGGCTCGCCGCGCGCGGTGCGGCCGAACGCGACCTGCGCCACCGGCGCCGCCTGGCCCTGAACCGTCATCAATTGCGCGACTTCGCAGACCCGTTTCACCGGCGGCGGCGTGGCGTCGCAGCGCATCACCCAGTCGCCGAAACTTGCCGTCGTCCGTTCCGGGGTCGCCGGCACCGGCGCGGGCGCAGTAGCCGGCGGCTTCGGCGTTTCCTTGGCCGTCTGCGCGGCGGCGATCGTCGGAGCCAGGCCCAGGGCGAGAGCAAGGGCAAGAGCCAGCAGGCGGATAACGCGCATCATCGGTGAAGACCTCTCGTGGCAACGAAAACTCTGCGCGAACGCGCAGCAGCGAACCGCGTTAAACCGCCGGCACGATCTTTCCCGGATTGAAAATATTCTGCGGATCGAGCGCCTTCTTCAGAACGCGCATGGCGTCGAGCGCTTCGGGGCCGAGTTCGGCCATCAGATATTTCTGCTTGCCCTGGCCGATGCCATGTTCGCCGGTGCAGGTGCCGCCCATCGCCTGGGCGCGCTCGACCAGGCGGTGCATGAAATCCTCGCCGCGCGCCATCTCGTCGGGATCGTCGAGATCGCACAACAGCGAGCAGTGAAAATTGCCGTCGCCGACATGGCCAACGATCGGCGACTGCAGATTAAGCCGCAACAGATCGGCTTCCGTCTCCATCACGCAATCGGCGAGGCGGGAAATCGGCACGCAGACGTCGGTGGCCACCACGCCGGCGCCGGGACGCAGATTCTTCACCGCCCAATAGGCGTCGTGCCGCGCCTGCCAGAGTTTGCTGCGATCCTCCGGCTTGGTGGTCCAGGTGAAATCGCCGCCGCCGCATTCGGCGGCGATCTCGCGAAAATTCTTCGATTGCTCGGCGACGTCGACCTCGCTGCCGTGAAATTCCAGCAGCAGCAGCGGCGTTTCCGGCAGCGACAGCTTCGAATAGGCGTTGCAGGCGCGTACCTGCGCCGCGTTCAACAGTTCGATGCGCGCCACCGGAATGCCGGTCTGGATCGCCAGGATGGTGGCCTGGCAGGCACCCTCGACGCTGGCAAACGAGCACGCCGCCGCCGCGATGGTGTCCGGAATGCCGCGCAGCTTGATGGTCAGCTCGGTGATGATGCCGAGCGTGCCCTCGGCGCCGATGAACAGATGGGTGAGGTCGTAGCCGGCGGAGGATTTTTTTGCCCGCGTCCCGGTGGTGATGATTTCGCCGTCGCCGCGCACGACTTTCAGCGCCAGCACATTGTCGCGCATTGTGCCGTAGCGCACCGCGTTGGTGCCGGAGGCGCGGGTCGACGCCATGCCGCCGATCGAGGCGTCGGCGCCGGGATCGATCGGGAAGAACAGGCCCTGGTCGCGCAGATGTTCATTGAGCGCCTTGCGGGTGACGCCGGGCTGGATCACGCAGTCGAGATCCTCGGCATGCACCTCGAGCACGCGATTCATGTCGCGCAGGTCGATACAGACGCCGCCGGCCGGGGCGTTGACCTGGCCCTCCAGCGAGGTGCCGGTGCCGAAGGCGATCATCGGCACGCCGCGCGGCGCGCAGATCCGCACCACATCCTGGATGTCGGCGGTAGTCTGCGCCATCACCACCGCGTCCGGCGGTTGCGACGGCAGCCACGTCGTGGTGTGGGCGTGCTGGTCGCGCACCGCCTGCGACGTCACCAGATGATTGCCGAACCGCGCCGCGAGCGCTTCAATGGCGCTCTGGAGCGCCTGCGGCTCCGGCCGCTTCAGATGATGTGTCACGACGCCCACGAAATTCCCTCCCGGCACGCCGGACCGTGGCAAAGGATGTATAATGGGTCAAGTGATGTTGGCGCATAGCGACAGGAACCAGCGATGACGACCACGCTTGCCACCGCAAAGACGCCGGGCCGGCAAGAGCCGTTTCTGTCCTCGGTGATGCGGATCGAACCGGCATGGATCGACTATAACGGCCACCTCAACATGGCCTATTACAACGTGCTGTTCGATCGCGCGATCGATGAATTATGGCTCGAGCTCGGCATCGGCCCGACCTACATGAAGGAGCGCCACGGCTCGACCTTCACCGCCGAATGCCATCTCCGTTATCTGCGCGAGATTCATCAGGACGATCCGGTGCAGATCGCGATCCTGCTGGTCGCCGCCGATGAAAAACGGCTGCACAGTTTCGAGGAATTGCGCCATGCCGACGAAGGCTGGCTGTCGGCCACGTCCGAAAACATCCACCTCCATGTGGATATCTCGGCGCGCAAGACCGCGCCGTTCCCGCCGGATATTCGCAGCCGCATCGAGCGCGTGGCGGAAGCCCATCGCGGCATCGCTCGCCCCGAGGGCATCGGCCGGAAGATCGCCATGCCCGCGAAATAGCGCTCTAAACCCGGGTGCGCCCGCGTGCGAGGCCGATCACCGCCGAGACCAGGAACAGCACGATGGCGACGAAGAAGATGATCTTGGCGATTTCAATGGACGCCCCGGCGACACCGCCGAAGCCCAGAATGCCAGCGATCAGGGCGATGATGAGAAACGTAACAACCCAGCTCAACATGACACGACCTCTGTTTTCGATTCCGTTGTCAACATGAGCGCGACGACACGGCATCGCACCCGGTTACGAAAACAATCCGGCGTGAAAACGAAAGTTCCCACCGGTTCCAGGACCGAAAATGAAGAAAAAAGCCGCATCGAGAAGGAACAAAAACAGGCCCTTGGACCAAAATCGGCCCGGCCGACGCCGCGGGATAACTCCTGTCAAACCGCCGGCAGAGGTCCTATATGCCTCTCAATCCTGCTATGAAGGCTCCCCTTCAAGGCCCCACGGTGCCATCGTGGGCGGAAGACGATTCGCATGACCGAGCCGAACAGACAGCCCCATCATGATTTGCCCGACCACCAGCCGGTGGCCGGCGGCATTGCCGCGCGGGCGCGGGCGAGCGTCACGCCGCAATATCTCACCGGGCTGAACCCCGAGCAGCGCGAGGCGGTGGAAACCCTGGAGGGCCCGGTTCTGGTGCTGGCCGGCGCCGGCACCGGCAAGACCCGCGTGCTGACCTCGCGGATCGCGCACATCCTCTCGACCGGCCGCGCCCGTCCCGGCGAAATCCTCTCGGTTACCTTCACCAACAAGGCGGCGCGCGAGATGAAGCTGCGGCTCGGCCACATGCTCGGCCAGGCCGTCGAGGGCATGCCATGGCTCGGCACCTTCCATTCGATCGGCGGCCGGATCCTGCGCACCCATGCCGAGCTGGTGCAGCTGAAATCCAACTTCACCGTGCTGGACGTCGATGACCAGATCCGGCTGTTGAAACAGCTGTTGAGCGCCGAAAACATCGACGACAAGCGCTGGCCGGCGCGGATGCTGGCCGGGCTGATCGACGGCTGGAAAAATCGCGGGCTGACGCCGTCGCAGGTCCCCGCCGGCGAAGCCGCGGTGTTCGGCAACGGCAAGGGCGGCAAGCTCTATACGGCGTACCAGGAACGGCTGAAGATCCTCAACGCCGCCGATTTCGGCGATCTGCTGCTCGAAGACATCAGGCTGTTCCGCGAACATCCCGACGTGCTGCGGGGCTACCAGCAGCGCTTCAAATACATCCTGGTCGACGAATATCAGGACACCAACGTCGCGCAATATCTGTGGCTGCGGCTTTTGGCGCAGGCGCCGGCGCAAACCTCTCGCCGCTCTCCGCTTCCCTCTCCCCGCCCACCCTTCCCCTCTCCCCTCGTGGGAGAGGGTGGCGAGCGCAGCGAGCCGGGTGAGGAGGAGTCGCGGGCGCTTGAGCTGGAGGCCCCCTCACCCGTCGCCGAGCGGAGCCTGTCATCGGGCGACGCTTCGCGTCGACCCGTTGGCTCGGCGCCACCCTCTCCCACAAAGGGAGAGGGGAAAGAAAGTGCACCCGCTGCCCCTCCCCCGCCACCCAAACACATCTGCTGCGTCGGCGACGACGACCAGTCGATCTTTGGCTGGCGTGGCGCCGAGGTGGACAACATCCTGCGCTTCGACCACGATTTTCCCGGCGCCAAGGTCATCCGGCTCGAGCGCAATTATCGC
>JAQGJF010001123.1 GCA_028290765.1 Tardiphaga sp. | reverse complement strand
GCTACCGCTGGCTGCCGGCAGATTGGTGCTGGACGACCTGACGGCCGCGTCGGTGGGGGAGTGTGCTGCACCGCTGGCCTCATCACTTGATGAATGTGCGAGTTGCGAATTCCGGCACGCCAGGCGCTCGCACCAAAATACCGGAAGGGGAATGAACGACGGCACGACATCAAAACGTTCAGCGTACCGCGGTGCATCGCTCAGCCAGGCTATGCAACCGGACGCTCTTGCTCATCCTTACTGAAGGAAAATGACTCATGATGATAAACAGACGCACCCTTTCGACTCTACTGGTCGCCGGTGCCGCGGCTTCGCTGGTCTCTACACGCGGGATGGCGGCGCCTCCCATGCCAACGAAGGCGCGCAACGTCGTGCTAGTACACGGTCTGTTTGCCGACGGCTCGTGCTGGACCGAGGTAATCGCGCGATTGCAGGCAGCGGGCCTCAACGTGACGTCCGTGCAGAACCCGCTGACGACTCTTCCTGAAGCCGTCGCTTCGGCCCAACGGGTGCTGGCGCGACAAGATGGCCCGACGGTTCTCGTCGGCCACTCCTTTTCCGGTATGATCGTCACGGAGGCCGGCGTGCATCCGAACGTCTCCGCACTCGTCTATGTGGCGGCGCGCGCGCCAGATGCGGGCGAGGACTACACGGCCCTGGCCAAGACCTATCCGACGCCGCCGGCGAGCGCCGGGATCGTGTTCGACGGCGACGAAGGACGTCTCAGCGAAGAGGCATTTTTGCGCGATTTCGCCGGCGACCTGCCGAAGGCAAAAGCAAAAGTGCTCTACGCAGTCCAGGAGCCGTTCCAAAAGGCGCTGCTCACCGGCAAAACCACCAACGCGGCTTGGCGATCCAAGCCCAGCTATTATGCCGTTTCGACCGAAGACCGCACCATCAATCCAGACCTTGAGCGCTTCATGGCCAAGCGGATGGGCGCCAAGACCATCGAAGTGAAGGCCAGCCATCTCTCGCTGATCTCCCATCCCGACGAAATCACGCGGCTGATCCTCGAGGCTGCGGGACAGCAAGCCTGACGAACCCGGCACATCGCGGCACGAAGGACCAAAGCGCCATGAAACGCTTTGGATTTGCCGTCTGGAACGGCGGCCTGCGTGAAGAAGGGCTCGGTCTCGACCGAGAGCGAATGTCCGCTTTGCGTCAGAAGCGGTCATTCGCGCGAGGTCGGGTTTTGACCCTGAGCGGACCTAAGGTGCGGCTCAATCCGCGTTAGTCCAAAACATCTTCAAGGTCGTTCAACTCCGAAACGAGCTGACGATTTTGTAGCCGCATCCTAAAGGTCACTGAGATTCGGGCCGCGAAGGCTTCGACTGAAAAGGCCGTTTTGAGCCAGACAATGTTGATCGTGGCCCATCGCGCAGAGGAACCGCTATCGAGATCAAGCCAGAATATGCCGAGGCGCAATTGAGCCGCAAGAGCATCTCCCTACTTTCCAGGTTAATCCGCGAACCAGAATCGTCGTCGCTGCCGCGCGGGTACGAAGGGCCGAAGGATATTTCACGGAGGCCTTACATGAATTGGGCTGGATCGGAAGAATGTGACCTTCGAGTATCGATATGCAGACAATCATCTGTGATCCCGGACGTGCTGCCATGAGACGGTGTGTTACGCATTCGCATAGAGATCTCGCAATTCGCGCTTGAGAAGCTTGCCGATTGGACTGCGCGGCAAGGCATCGACGATAGCGAGGTCGGAGAGGCGCTGAGTCTTGCCGAGCCGTGCATTGACCCAATCCTTCAGCGACGGCGCATCGATTGCGGATCCCTCTCGCAGAACGACGAAGGCGACCGGAGTTTCGCCCCAGCGCTCTGAGGCGACGCCGACGACCGCGGCTTCAATGACCGACTCATGGCGCATGAGCTCTGTCTCGACGTCCGACGGATAGATGTTGAAGCCGCCGGAAATGATGACGTCTTTGCTGCGGTCTAAAAGGATCAGGAAGCCATCTTCGTCGAAGCGCCCGATATCGCCGGTGCGGATGAAGCGCTGACCTTCTGCGTCGCGCCACTCGGCCTCGCGCGTCTTCTCGGGCAAGTTATGGTATTCCGTCATCATCATGTCGGAACGACCAACCACCTCGCCGGCCGCGCCGCTATCGACCTCGCGCCCGGCCTCGTCGATCAGGCGGATCTCGTTGCCCGGCATGGGCCGGCCGACCGTGTGCAGCTTCATCGGGAATTGATGCGCGGCGAGCATCGTCGCGGCGCCGCCCTCGGTCATGCCGTAAAATTCGATGAGCCCGCCGGGCCAACGCTTGAGCACGTCGGCTTTCAATGCGGCGGAGAACGGGGCGCTCGTCGAGAGCTTAAGAACATAACTCGAGAGATCGAACGCTCCAAAATCCGCGCGCTCCATGATCCGCCGATATTGCACCGGAACAAGCATCGCGTGCGTCGCGCGGTGCAGCTCCGAAAGGCGGAGGAACTGACTGGCGTCGAACTTCGGCATGAGCACAGCAGTGCTTCCATAGGCCAGCGTCGGCAAGAACGCGACGAGGGTCGTGTTCGAATATAGCGGCGTCGTCACCATCATGACGGCGTCCCGGAAGGGGAGCCGCTTGAACTGTCCCCACCGCATACTATGCGGCTGCACGATGCCCTTGGGGGCGCCGGTCGTGCCGGAAGAATAGATGATGTTAAAGGGCTGGTCCGGCACAATCGCGACCTGAGCGGATTTCGCGCCTTCGGGACCGATCCACATCGAGAAAGGCTCGCCGGCCCCGCTGTCGTCAAGCGCGACACGCTTGACCGTTGCTACATGGCCGGTCCCGTTCAGTATTTCCGCGGTCTGCCGGTCGAGGAGAA
>JAQGJF010001120.1 GCA_028290765.1 Tardiphaga sp. | reverse complement strand
TCCATGATGGAAAGCGCCTTTTCCATGATGTTGATGTTGAAGGCGGGCACGCCGTAATCGTGTTCGGCGGCATGCTCGAGCAGTTGGCGCAGTGTGATGAGGGGCATGTTTCAGACCTTTAAAACGTCAGATTTTCAAGATTCTTAGGATTTCAAGACCCTAGGATTTCAAGACCTGGACTCCCGGCAGTGGCTTGCCTTCCATCCATTCAAGAAACGCGCCACCCGCCGTCGAAACATAGGAAAAATCGTCGGCCACGCCGGCGTGATTCAGCGCCGCCACGGTGTCGCCGCCGCCGGCGACCGAGATCAGCTTCTTCGCCTTGGTGCGCTCGGCGGCGTGCCGGGCCGCCACCACGGTGCCGTGGTCGAACGGCGTCAGCTCGAACGCGCCGACCGGGCCGTTCCAGACCAACGTCGCGGCGTCGTCGATCGCGGCATGAATCCGCGCGATCGACTGCGGGCCGACATCGAGGATCATGCCGTCCGCCGGGATCGCGTCGAGGCCGTAGGCATGGGATGGGCTGTTGGCCGCGAACTGGAATGCGACCACCGCATCCACCGGGAGAATGATGGCGCAATTGGCGGCCTCGGCCTTGTCGATGATGCGTAGCGCGGTGGCGGCGAGATCCTTTTCGGCCAGCGATTTGCCGATGCCGACGCCCTGGGCATGCAGGAAGGTGTTGGCCATGCCGCCGCCGATCACCAGCGCGTCGACCTTGCTGACCAGGTTTTCCAACAGATCGATCTTGGTGGAAACCTTGGCGCCGCCGATGATCGCGATCACCGGCTTGGTCGGCGTATCCAGCGCCTTGCCGAGCGCCACCAGTTCGGCCTGCATGGTGCGGCCGGCGTAGCCCGGCAGTCTGTGGCCGAGGCCTTCGGTGGAGGCGTGGGCGCGGTGCGCGGCGGAAAAAGCATCGTTGACCCAGATCTCGCCGAGTTTTGCGAGCTCCGCCACGAAGGCCGGATCGTTCTTTTCCTCGCCGGCATGGAAACGGGTGTTTTCGAGACAAAGAATGTCGCCGTCCTGCATCGCCGCGACCGCCTTGGCGGCGACGTCACCGACGCAGTCGTCGGCGAAGCCGACCGGCTTCTTGATCACTTCGGCGAGAGCCGCAGCCACCGGCTTGAGCGAATCCTTCGGCTCGCGTCCTTTCGGCCGGCCGAAATGCGCCAGCAGGATCACCTTGCCGCCCTTGCCGGCGATCTCGGTAATGGTCGGCGCGACGCGCTCGAGACGGGTGGCGTCGGTAACGCGGCCGTTCTCCATCGGCACGTTGAGATCGACGCGCAGCAGCACGCGCTTGCCCTTCACGTCGACGTCATCGAGGGTACGGAAAGATTTGGTCATGGATGGTCCCGCATGGTCTCATCCTTCGAGACGCCTCGCTTCGCTCGGCTCCTCAGGATGAAGCGTTTGATCCTCATGGTGAGGAGCGCGTCTTCGCGCACCGCGAACCATGAGGTGTGCACGGCGTCAGAGCAGCTTGCCCATTGCCACGGCGGTGTCCGCCATGCGGTTGGAGAAACCCCATTCATTGTCGTACCACGACATCACGCGCACCAAAGTGCCGTTCTGCACCTTGGTCTGGTCCTGGTGGAAGGTCGATGAGTGCGGATCGTGGTTGAAGTCGATCGAAACGTTCGGCGCGGTGGTGTAGCCGAGGATGCCCTTGAGCTGCTGCTCGGAAGCACGTTTCATCGCCTCGATGAGTTCCTTCACGTCGGTCTGGCGCGACGCCACGATCTTGAGATCGATCACCGAGACGTTCGGGGTCGGGACGCGGATCGCGACGCCGTCGAGCTTGCCCTGCAGTTCCGGCAGCACCAGGCCGATCGCCTTGGCGGCGCCGGTGGAGGTCGGGATCATCGACATCGCCGCGGCGCGGCCGCGATAGAGGTCGCTGTGCAGGGTGTCGAGGGTGGGCTGGTCGCCGGTATAGGCGTGGATCGTGGTCATGAAGCCGGTTTCGATGCCGACAGTGTCGTTCAGCACCTTGGCGACCGGCGCGAGGCAGTTGGTGGTGCACGAACCGTTCGAGACCACGAGGTGATCCTTGGTGAGCTTGTCGTGGTTGACGCCGAACACGATGGTCGCGTCGGCGCCGTCCGACGGTGCGGAAACCAGCACGCGCTTGGCGCCGGCGGTCAGATGCGCCGATGCCTTGGCCTTGGCGCTGAAGATGCCGGTGCATTCAAGGGCGATGTCGATGCCGAGTTCTTTCCACGGCAGCGTCGCGGGATCGCGCACGGAGGTGACCTTGATCTTGCCGTTGCCGAGGCTGATCGAATCGCCGTCGACTGTCACGGTGCCGGGGAACCGGCCATGCACCGAGTCGTAGCGCAACAGATGGGCGTTGGTCTCGACCGGGCCGAGGTCATTGATGGCGACGACTTCGATATCGTGGCGCTTGGCCTCGAAAATGGCCCGAAGGACATTGCGGCCGATGCGGCCAAACCCGTTGATCGCGACCCGGATTGCCATCTTTTGTCTCTCCTTCAATAACCCTTGTCATCCCCGCGGACGGGCCTGAGCCATCCACGAGGGTTTTGCGGTGAACGCCCGGTTCTGCCGGGCGGGAGCGGATAATATGACCCCTAGGTAGTCCTTTTTCCGGGCAATCTCAACCGTCAGCCCAGCCGCTTCACCGCGGCATTGACCGCGGCCTCAGCGGTAATGCCGAAATGCTTGAAAAGATCCTTGGCGGGGGCACTGGCGCCGAAACCGTGCATGCCGACAAATTCGCCGTCCTGCCCGATCACCGCGTCCCAGCCGAACCGTACCGCAGCTTCGATGGCGATCTTGACCGGCGCATGGCCGATGATCGCCGCCCGGCGCTCCGCCGGCTGCGCCAGCAGCAATTCGAGCGAGGGGACCGATACCACCCGCGTCGCAATGCCGCGCTCCGCCAGCTGCTTCTGCGCGGCAACCGCGATCTCGACCTCGGAGCCCGAGGCGAACAGCGACACTTTGGCTTCGCCCTGGGCGGCGACCAGCTCGTAGCCCCCGAAACTGCAGGGATTTTCGGCCGGCGCCGTGGTGCGCAATTGCGGGAGGTTTTGCCGGGTCAGCGCCAGTACCGTCGGGCCATCGATCCGGTTGAGCGCCAGTTCCCAGCACTCCGCCACTTCAATCGCGTCGCCGGGCCGGAACACGCGCATGTTGGGAATGGCGCGCAGCGCCGCGAGATGTTCGACCGGCTGATGGGTCGGTCCGTCTTCGCCGAGGCCGATCGAATCGTGGGTCATGACATAGACGACGCCGGCGCCCATCAGCGCCGCGAGCCGCATCGCCGGACGGGCGTAGTCGGTGAACACGAGGAACGTCGCGCCGTTCGGTGCGAACCCGCCATGCAGGAAAATGCCGTTCATGGCCGCCGCCATGCCGTGCTCGCGGATGCCGTAATGGATGAAGCGGCCTTTCGGCGTCTTGGCCGAAAACGCGACCGCGGATTTCGCCTTGTTGTTGTTGGAGCCGGTGAGATCGGCGGAGCCTGCCACAAACTCCGGCATCGCCGGCACGATCGCCTCGATCATGGATTCGGACGATTTGCGGGTTGCGATATTCTGCGGCGTCTCGAGCAGCGCTTTCTTGTGGGCCTTGAAGGCCTTGGCCAGTGCGGCCGGCCGCACGTGCTTCAGGCGGCGGTCAAATTCAGAGCGCTTGCGGCCGGACAGCGTCGCCATTTGCGCTTCCCAGTCCTTGCGCGCCGCCGCGCCGCGGCTGCCGGCTTCGCGCCAGCCTTTCAGAATGTCTGCCGGTACCGAGAACGGCTCCAGCGAAATGCCGAGTTTTTCCTTGGCGCCCTTGAGTTCTTCGGCGCCGAGCGCTTCGCCATGCGCCTTGGCGGTGCCGGCCCGGGTCGGCGCGCCGAAGCCGATGGT
>JAQGJF010001119.1 GCA_028290765.1 Tardiphaga sp. | reverse complement strand
ATCGCCGCGAGCACGATCTTGGCACGGGCCTCGGCGCCTTCGGGGTTGCGGTTCGGTGCGAGGCGCGACGGCGATTTGACCAGCCCCGCCAGCATCGCCGCTTCCGCGACGGTGACGTTCTTCGCGGATTTGCCGAAATAGCGCTGCGCCGCCGCCTCGACGCCATAGGCGCCGGAACCGAAATAGACCCGGTTGAGGTAGAGTTCGAGAATCTCGGCCTTGGAATGCTTGCGTTCCAGCCAGAACGCCAGCTCGACCTCCTGCAGCTTGCGCTGCATGGTCCGTTCCTGGGTCAGGAACAGGTTCTTGGCGAGCTGCTGGGTCAGGGTCGAACCGCCTTGCGAGACGCCGCGATGCAAAATGTTGGCGACCGCGGCGCGGGCGATGCCCAACGGATCGACGCCGTAATGCGAATAGAACCGGCGGTCCTCGATGGCGATGAAGGCCTTCGGCAAATAGGGTGGCAGGTCTTTCAGCGACACGTTGGTGCCGGCCATCTCGCCGCGCGTCGCCAGCACGCTGCCGTCGAAGCCGACGATCTGGATGGTCGGCGGGCGTTTCGGGATTTCCAGCGACTGGATCGGCGGCAGATGCGCGCCGACCCAGACGATGACCCCGACGACGGCGATCCCCGCCCACAACCCGAGCACCGCGCCCCAGTAGAACAGCCGCATCACGCCGCTGCGTGCGCCGCCCTTCGATCGTGCCTTGCTGGTCCGGCGGGATTGCGGCTTGCGTTCGCGCGGCGCCGGCGCCTCGTCGTCGCCATCGCTGTCCGCGCGTTTCGCGGCAGATTTCTTCTTTGGTTTGTCGTCATCGGCCGCGGCAATGCGGTCGAGCGGATTGAGGCGCAGCTCTGAAAGCGATGCGGCGAGCCCGAACTTCGGCTCCCGGCGTCCGCCGCCTTTTTTCTTAGCCCACGCCATACGCCAACACGTCCGTCCCACCGATCCGGGACCTTAAGCCGGCTCGGTTTAAAGCCGTGTTAAGCGACGATTAAGGCTGCGGTTCCGGGCCGCGTGGAAGTACTTGATCGGCAAGGCTTTCAGGTTGTCTTAACCCTGCCGGCAGCTTCACCTCTCGCCGCAAAATGCGGCAAGAGGTGAAGCGTCCGCGTCGCTTACCCGTTGGCGTCGTCCTCGATGATCGGACCGAACAGCTCCCAGCGTTCGCCGTTGAATCGTTGCATCTGCAGCTGCTTGTTGACGCGGTAGTCGGTCGGCGAGGTCGAACCGGTGATGCCGGGCAGTGCCACATCGGACACGACGCCGTTGAGGGAGCTCGCCTGCTTCATCACGTTCTCGCGGGTGAGATCGTCACCGCAGCGCATCAGCACCTCGATCAAGAGCTGCGTGGTGCCGTAGCCATAGGTGTTGAAGCTCGAGCTCTTGTCGCCCTCCGGGTAATACTTCTCCATGAAGGCGAAATATCTCTTCATCCCGGCGTCATCCTTCCAGGTCGGGTCCAGCGGATCCTTGCCGTAATTCGTGCTGATCACCCCCTTGGAATTCTCCAGGCCGGCCGGCTGCAGCACCGCGCCCACCGAAATCGAATTGATGCTGATAATGTGCACCGGCTTCCAGCCGAGATCGGCGATCTTCTTGATGGCCTGCGCCACGAATTTCGGTGTCGAAGCGTCGAACACGAGATCGACGCCGACGGTCTTCAGTTTCACGATCTGTGAATCGACGGTCGGATCGGACGTCTCATAGGAGGCTTCGGCAACGATCATGGTTGCCGCCTTGTCGCCAAGGCCTGCCTTCAGGCCAGTCACATAGTCGCGGCCGGAGTCGTCGTTCTGGTAGAGAATGCCGATCTTGGCGTTGGGATGGTTGGCCAGAATGTAGCGCGCATAGATGCGGCTTTCGCTCAGGTAGCTCGGGTTGTAGGCCATGGTCCAGGGAAAGTTCTTCGGGTCGGTGAATTTCGAGGCGCCGGTGGCGGCGAACAGCTGTGGCACTTTTTTCGTGTTGAGATATTTCTGCACGGCGGAATTGCCCGGCGTGCCGACCATCGAGAAGGTCAGCAACACCTCGTCGCTTTCCACCAGCTTGCGCACCTGCTCCACCGTTTTCGGCGGGCTGTAGGCATCGTCGTACTGGATCAGGTTGACCTTGCGGCCGTTGACGCCGCCCTGCTCGTTGACCATTTTGATGTATGCCGCTTGGGCCTTTGCGATGGTCGCGTAAGCAGACGCCGGGCCGCTGAACGGCGCGGTCTGGCCGACCTTGATCTCGGTATCGTTGGCGCCGCTGTCGTATTTCTTCTGCGCGAAGGCCGACGATGCCGACAGCGCGAGCGCCAGTGCCGACGCTGCGACGAGATGAAGCGTGCCGTTCCTCATGATGTGTCTTCCCTGATCTATGTGGTTCGACGGTCGTTCCATGCGGACGCCGCCGTTAGCACGAGTGTGGATCAGCACTTTTGGGAAGGCAATGGCGGGAAAAGCCGGCTCGATGTTCCTTATTCCGCGATGCGCAAATTCGTCATCGCGGAATAAGGAAGGCGCTTGAGGCTACGCCAGCCAGAGCACGATCAGCGCCAGCGCGGCGGGCGCGGCCTGCACGAACAGGATCTTGCGGCTGACCGTCGCG
>JAQGJF010001109.1 GCA_028290765.1 Tardiphaga sp. | reverse complement strand
GCTACCGGCATTACCACGATCGCCGACCTTCGCGCGCCGTCTGCGAACATGGACGGGACCGACCACGTCACCAACGTCGAGATTCTGCAATTCGACGATCAGGCTACGTTGCTCGACGTTCCCGATGGCGGCCATCAAGGACCCGGGCTATTTGGGCCGCATCTGATGCTGGAGGGTACCTCCAGTGCGACTTTCACCTATGTATTGCCGGATCCGGCGCTGTACGACACCATCGTATCACTCTCGGTGGACCGCGCCGACGAAGTTACCATTTTTGTCGCTATCACCGTACCTGCAGGTCAGACGACGACCACCTTCAATGCAGTTGTGACCGGCAATCTTGATTTCACGGTTACAGCGACGCTTGGGACGCAGGCGGATTCGGCGCCCGTTGTGTTCTATGATCCAGCTGGCGCTACCCTTTCTCATGATAGTTTGAGCGAGGCCGGAGCAATCGCCTTTACCGGCGTCAATACCGATGGCGATAACGACATTGCTTTTGTTGCTCTCACCGACATCGCGGAAAATCGGACAATCGAGTTTGGTGGCGCTTGGTCGAATGGCGCTTTCGCAGATCCGGAGTCTCACTGGTCCTGGGCTGCGCCATCCGGGGGCATCACCGCCGGAACCGTTGTCAGGATTGACCACATCCACACTTCAGACTCGATTTCCACGAATATCGGGACCGTCACGGGCTCTGGCGATTTGACCGGTCATGACGAGGCTGTATTCGCTTACACCTCGGAGATCACGCCGGCCGGGCTTGTTACCCACTTTCTGGCAGGGATATCAAATTCGACCTTCGCGGCATCGGGGTCTAGTCTGGCGGGGACCGATTTGACGCCAGGTGCCAATGCACTGGAATTTGGCAATCATGTCGACATTGCCGAATATGCCGGAAACAGGAACATCCCACATACCGCCCACGAAGAATTGGCCCTGCTGACCGCGCCGGTGAACTGGACCTCGCAGAGCGGAAGTGGAGATCAGTCGCACGACAATGTTTTTCCGGAAGCGCCATTCGCTGCCGGGCATTTCGATATTCTCGTCTGAGCGTTTCGCCTGGCCGCTGGTGTCTGCTTCAGCGAAGCGGGCGCGGAACGACCGGCTGAAATACGAGATGTCGGAAAATCCGGGCCTGCCATGCGACGTCCGAAATCCGGCGCGCTCGGTGCCCGGAAACGCGAACGCCCGTTGCAACCGCAACTCGTTCACGCGTTCGATGAATGTGTTCCCGTGATCTCGATCCGGCGCTGCAGATGAAGCGGCGATACCCCCTCTAGCCCAATCCAACCAACTCTGATATTCGACGGCGCTGCCCTTCCCGCGGGAGAGGCAAAAAACCGACAAAAATATGTGCGACGTCCTTTGAAATTCCTTGGTTTGCCGGTTTAGCTCAGCGGTAGAGCAGCGGTTTTGTAAACCGAAGGTCGGGAGTTCAATCCTCTCAACCGGCACCAGGAATCGGATGGCCTGTCCGGCGTTGCGGCCGACCTCCCCCAATTTCCACGCCGAGGCGAAGCAGCCCTTTTCATCTGTGACATGCAAATAAAGCCGGCCGGCGACACTGCCGAATCTTGACGGCCGAATCGCGCCCTGATTCTATCTGCCTTTCAGCATGGAGGGCGCCATGTCTCACCAACTGCATGAGTTCATGACCGGCCGGAAGCCGAAAATCATCTCCGACATCGACCGCCGCTGCTTCTGGTTGTTGCTTTGGCCCCTGCTCTTTCTTACGATCTTTTTGAGCGTGATGGCCTGGGGTATCCCCGAGGAGGACAAGATGGCGCGGCAAGAGCGCTTCTTGAAGAACGCTATCATCGTCTACGTTGAAGCCGCGCCGCCGACAGCTCATTAGAACGTCCGACCGCCATCGGCGAACCTTTCGCGTGATACCGGCGATCACGAGGCTTCAAAATCATGGCGATGCGCAAGTTGCTGACGCCAGGCATGGGCTCCGCGCGGTTTGATCCCGGCATCAATGCGTAGCGGCTCTTTTCATCTTTGAAAGACAAACCGACGCGATGCCTCCGCCGATGACTTGAACAACAAACAGAATCAACAACTTCCTGAATGGCTGTTCAGAAAAATCATTCGAACCATCACCGCTGTGGGCGCGTCAGACCGTCACTGAAACTGTGCATCGCACCTCACACATTGGAGACTAAAATGTTTCGTAAGATCACTCTCGCTGTTCTCGCTGTCGCTTCACTGAGTGCCGCGGCGCCTTTGATAGCTTCTGCGCATGGCATGGGCGGGCACGGCGGCATGCACGGTGGCCGCTACGGCGGCATCTATCCGAAGGGCAATTTCGGATATCACGGTTGGCATGTCGGCTACCGCCACCGCTACGGTTCGAACTTCACCACCGGTGGCAGCTGCTACAAAACCGTCTTCACCGAATTCGGGCCGCGGCGCGTCAATGTGTGCGGCGAAGTCTTCTAAATGACGATCGAAGAGGCTCCAGCCGGTGTGAACGGCTGGAGTTTTTTCTTTTTTGCAATCCCCCGTCTGCCGATTTCACGACGTCATCGAACCGAGTGCGCGGCATGACGGCTCGAAATCGAGCACGCGGGATGAACGCTACTTTCCGTTCCGATGCAGTGTTCCTTTGAAATCCAAAAAAATAAAAAAAATTCTGCACGACTCCGACTCTTGACCGCGAATCCACCGCCTGATTCCATGGACGCCTGCAATCCCAATCCCAGGTGGACGATGGACAATGGATCTTTACGATTGGCTTTTGCGCGTCCGCGTTTTTTCCGTCTCCACCGCCATTTGCCTTCTCGTTGTATTTTTGGTCGGCCTCTCATGCTGGCTGGGCGCGTGGATCATGATCGTTGAGCGGCTCTAGCATCTGATTCACCACGATCCCTCGGTTCCGCCTCGATGGCGTGCTTTTACGGGTCATGGTCAGACGAAAAACAACTTTACCGACCGTTAGCCATGACCGGCCTGCCGCCGGAACGGCCTGCGGCTCCGGCGATTGATGCTGCGGGGCGTTTGGCAAACGACGGGAGTGCCGGTGATGGATGATCTCATCGTCCAGATCGACAGGAACATCGACGAGGTCCTGGTCAACCTCGGCAAGATGGTGTTGCGGCTGTCCAGCCCTCAGGTGACGCGAACCCGTGAAGAACGCCAGGCGCTGGCCCGATCGGTCGGCCAGTTCTCGGTCTGTGCCACCCGCTCCCGGGATCCCCGCGTCCGGGAACTGGCGGAAGAGCTGCAGGATACCTTGAAGCCCCGGCTCCGCTTGGTGGCGCGCCGCTGAAGTTTCGCCCGATCCGGCCCTCCGGACGCCGCCTCACGCGCGACCGCCCTTGAGCCTGCGGACTTTGCTCGCGTGCGTCGGGCGAGGCGTAATGAAACAAGAGGCACTTCCAGTCCGGGCCTAATGGACCAGTGAGCAAAACGATACGCTTTGGTCGCCGCGACCTTCACGCGCCGCCATTAAGTGCATCGCACCATAAGAATTCCCAATCGTTTCTTTGAACTTTGTCCGAATCCGTACATTATTCCGGTTAACGGGAGTCGTTCCCATGTCCAATACGCGCCAGGCGGCGGCCCTTGTGGTCGAGGACGACGAGACGCAGCGGGAGATGGTGGTCATCCTGCTCGAAGAACTGGAGCTGAAAGTGTTCGCCTGCGAAAGCGGCGAGGCAGCAACCATGATCCTGCAGGAGATCGGGGACACGCTCTGCCTGATGTTCACCGACATAAACCTTCGCGGCCCCATGACCGGGATCGAGCTTGCCAACCAGGCCAGGCATGAATTTCCGAAGCTGAAAGTGATCGTGACCTCCGGAAGGCCGGCTCCGAACCTTCCCACGGGAATGACCTTCATGCAGAAACCCTGGCAACCGCTCGACTTGCTGCGCGAAGCCAAGACGGTCTGCTAGCAAAAGCCGCCGCCCCGGAAAATTCCGACCTAAAAAGATCTGGTCAGAAATTTGAGTTCGTAGACCGGAGCTCCGGAATCGTCTTTGACGGTCATGCTCCAGGAGTCGCCAGGCTTCAATCCACCATCCAGGTCCAGGATCAATTCGCCGCACGCCGTCGTGGCTTCGATCCAGGCATCCTCTTTATTCGCCAGTTCGAGGCCATCATTGACGACCTTGGCGGTGTCGCCATAAGCGACATGAAAATAGTATCGCGGCATCGTCTCGGTCACCTGCTCGGTTCGGTCTGGCGCTGGGCGCATCGCATCATGCTGCCAAAAGAAAAATAAAGAAACCGTCGCTTTCCGGACATAACGGGCGTACCGTTCGGCATCGCCTCAGGCAGGTGTCGGGCATCCTGCGATGGAGCGTGTGGTGCTCCCGCATGATCGGGACGCATGCCATGGCGCAAGCCACGGCACGGCGAGAAAAGGCCGAAAAAGCTGCACGTTTGGCCCGCGAAGTGACCGACGCCCTGACCGCGGCGTATCTCAAGGGCTTGGCTGATGAAACCATCGCCAAAGCCGAAGCGCTAAAATGCGCGACGAACAGCGACAACTGATCGTAAGTCGGAAACCGGGCGGACAAAAGTCCTGACCCCGGCGATAATGCAATCCGTGGGGGCGTCCACTCGGAACGCCAACGTTCATCCCTGCGGGAAACGGCCCAGACCGACCGGGCGGGATACAGAATTGAACATCATCGAACTAGATCCGCTGGGCAACAAATTGCTGGCCAGGCTGCCACGCGCGGATTTCGACCTTCTCATCCCTTACCTCGTTTGCGGACCATTCGCTCAGGGCACCGTGCTCGCCGAGGCCGGCGACGAGGTCGATCAGGTCTATTTCCCCCTGAGTGGAATGATCTCGCTGGTTGTCGTCATGAAGGACGGCAAGGCGATCGAAACCGCGACGGTCGGTCGCGACGGCGTGTTCGGCGCTTCTTCCGGATTCGACCTCCATAAATCGAGGGTCAGGGCGATCGTTCAGGTTCAGATGAAGGCCGCCCGGATGTCCGCCTCCCAGTTCCGAAAAGCGGTTGCTGCCAGCAAGACACTGCAAAAGCTGTGCATCGACGACAGCGAAGCGCTGCTGGCTCAGGCCCGGGTCACGGCCGCCTGCAACGCTCTGCACAAGGTCGAGGCGCGGTTTTGCCGCTGGCTGCTGCAAACCAGCGAGATCACGGAGAGCGAGACGATAACCCTGACCCAGGAATTTCTCTCCGAGATGCTAGGCGTCCGGCGAACGTCGGTCACGGAGGTCGCGAGCAAATTGCAGGCCGAGGGCGTCATCAGCTATTCGCGCGGCCATATCAAAATCATCGACCGGCCGGCGCTCGAGCAAATGTCGTGCGAATGTTTTCAGACGTTGCGCGAGCAAAAGGCCCTGTAAGACGCCTGAAGCGCCTCCTCGCCATGAGGTTCCTCTGTTGGGCACGCCTCTTTTTGAATGGCGTTACTCATTCTTTCGGGCGAACGATCTCGCCGCTCAGCCAGGCCTCGCTTTCCGAGAGCTCTCTGTAAGCAAGCGCGATCTGGCGAAGTTCATTGCGTTCCGGGCCGGGCGGCAACGCGCGCGCTTGCCGCAACGCCTCGACGGCCTTGAGCCGGAGTTCAATCGATTTCCTGAGGTAGAGCAGCGCCATTGCCGGCTACATTAGAGCGTTTTCGAGCGAAGTGGACACCGGTTCGCGTCAAGAAACGCGTCAAAACAAAAAACCTGGAGGCCAGTTCTGATTCAATCAGAACCGGGCTCCAGGACGACGCTTGATCCCGAACAAGGAAGCGCAATAAGGGTCGCCTTCCGCACACAGCGAGTTGCGTGGATTTGTCCTTCGCAATGTGCAAAACTGACGCGTTTTCGAGCAGGCGTTAGTTGAGTTGGGGGCGTCGCATGGACGAGGATTTTTTGAAGGCGCAGGTCGAACGTTGCCGCAGCCTTGCGGACAAAGCCGACCAGTTTACCAAGCGGCGCCTGTTGGAGCTTGCGGATAAATACGAAACCAGGCTGGGCAAGCCGTCGGCCGCAACCCGAATTCTCAAGGCGCCGATCCATCTGTCGGACGCACCGGATCGCGTTTAGGCCCTCTGTTCCAATGATTCCCGTCCTGGTTGTGGTTCCTTGCGGAGGCCTTGCGGCCAGCCCCAACCCAGGGCTGCTCAGCCGTCCAAGGAAAATCGAAGGAAATCGAAGCAAAAATCGAATCGATCGGGATTCAGAGCGGCCGGTCGGACAATGACGCCTGCTCGAGGCCGAGCGTCACGCAGGCCTTCTTGCGGGGAAGATTCCGCATCGCCCCGGTCACCCGCAGCACCTTACCGGCCCCGCAGGCACTGTCAGCGACATAGGCGTTTTGATAAGGGGCAAGCGACAAAGGCTCGATTTTGAGGATGGTTTGGGCAAAGCATGGCAGGGCAACCACGGACAACACCAACCCTAACGCTAATGCGCGCATCGTCGTTTTCCATTAGCCAGCCCGGTTTCTCCGGCTGGCAGCGCCTTAATGCAGACTAATATCTTAAAGTTCCTTCGCACGCGCGATATTTTTTTGCATCGCGGGTATTCTTGGGCGCGTCGTCTCGTCACGCCGGCAAAGTCCGGGTGCCGTTTTTTTTTGCCGTGCCCCCTTCCGCAAAAAAGGCCGGCACGAGGCCGGCCTTTCCGTTCCGTCGGAAGCTGTCAGCTCAGTATTTGGCCACGACCGGCCCACCCCAGCCGAAGCGATAGTTCAGACCGGCTTTGACGGTGTGCTCGTCGTCGCGGAAGCTGGTGCCCGGCAGGCCGGCCGGCCCGGCGGTAAAGGTCGTCGAGCCGAAATTGTAGTATTGGTACTCCACCTTGGCGGACCAGTTCGGCGCAAACATGTATTCCAGGCCGCCGCCGACGGTGTAGCCGTCGCGGTGGTTGCCGGTCGCCGTGAAGGCTTGCGGCACGCCGCCATTGGTCACGCTGATGTTGTTGCCGTCCTTCCAGGCGTAGCCGCCCTTGCCGTAGAGCAAGGCCGGGCCCCAGGTATAGCCGAGACGACCGGTCACCGACCCAAGCTGGTCGTTGTTGCTCGTGACCACATTTCCGCCGGGGAAAAGCGCGCCGCCATTGTTGTTGGAGAGCCAGCTGTACTGGGCCTCGGCGCCGACCACCCAATTGGTCGCGAACTGATAATCGACACCGCCCTGCACGCCGCCGAGGAAGCGGCCGTCGCTGCCCTGAATGCTGTTGTCGCCGCCAAAGGCGCCGCCGACATGGCCACCGATATAGAATCCGGTCCAGTTATAGACCACCGCCGCCGCCGGGGCGGTATAGACCGGAGCTTTGGTATAGGTCCGCGCCGGAATGTCGGCGGCGGCGGCGGGAGCCGCAAGCGCCAGAATGGCTGCGGTACTCAACAATAACGTTCTCATGGCAGATCCCCTTGTCATCGGTTCGACCCTCATGAAACAACGTGGCATCAATTTGGTTGCATAGCGGCAATGCCGGAGCGGTGATGGTTCGTAACTGTGACGAAGCCGCAACACCGGGTTCCCTCACGGATATCGTTTGATCTTTTCGATTTCAGGATACGGCGCATAGCTGGCACCCGCGCAGGTATCGCCGGCATTCTCGTTGATCCGGTCCAGCCGCCCATCGATGAACACCACGGCGCGCTCGCGGGCCCCCCGATAGCTGCCGTCGGCCTCGCGCGCATTGTACCGCAGGCAGACCACGTAGCGCAGTCGTCCGCCGACGGTCCGCTCGACCGGCTCCGCCAGGCCGCCATCGCGGATATTCTCCGGATTGTTGAGATAGGTTTTCAGGAAGGCGAGCAGCTCGGTGCGATAATTTGCCGGGTAAGGCTGGTTGGCGGCGCCACGGTCGTCGGTGAAGCCGATGCCATTGTCACCGCCGATGCCCGCGCACCCCGCCAGCGAGGCTGTCAACAGCAGCAGTGCCGCGCGCTTTGCTATCGTCCCCAACTGGCGCTCGTCTTTCAAATGTGTGCGATGTCCCGCAAAACCCTTAGACCTTCTTCCGTCGAAATGGAATTCGCGTCTCGGTTATCCGGGAGCCGTCTTGTAGCCCGGATAAGGGAGCGATATCCGGGATTCTGCCGGTGGATACAATTTGCCGTATCGTTTCAGAATAGGCGCCGCCCCTACAGGCACCACGGATACCCGCCAAACAAACAGCTCCGGCCTGCGGCCATTGGGGAAGCAATGGACGCAGGCCGGGCCTGATCTCCGGGACCGCGGTTTATGATGGGGGTTTCAGACCGCGGCCCCGGAGTAATCCAGAGGCGTAATCCAGAACCGTAATCCTCAGCCGCGCTTGGTCGCGGACCCGAAATGCTTGACCGTCACCTTGGCGACCTTGTGGATCTTGTGGGTCTTGATGGCGCCGTAATGCTTGCGAACGTGGTGATGGCGGAAATGCTGATGATGATGGCGACCCATCTTGGCGTTGGCGTTGCGCACGCTCGGCTTGATCTGCAACTTGGCGGCGGGCGCCACCGACTTGTTGACCGGAGCGGTCAGGGTCTTTTGGGAGCCGGCGGCCATCGCGGGCGCGGCCAGCATGGAAATGGCGATCAGCGCAGCGGAAATTTGCTTCAACATGGTCGTCTC
>JAQGJF010001108.1 GCA_028290765.1 Tardiphaga sp. | reverse complement strand
GTCTCGATCTTCCTGACCGACGTGCGGACCAAGACGCTGCCGATCAAGATGCTGCAATATATCGAGGAAGCGCCGGACCCGACGCTGGCCGCGCTCTCCACCCTGATCCTGGCCGGCACGATCGTGCTTCTCGTCTTGAGCGACCGCGTGGTCGGCCTGCATCGCATGGCTGGTACGGCGGATTGACCGACATGAACACAGAACCGAAGCATCCGCTCTCGCACCGCGATTTCACCGGCTACGGCGGCCAACGCGTCGATCCGCGCTGGCCCGGCAAGGCCCGCGTCGCCGTGTCCTTTGTGCTGAATTTCGAGGAAGGCGCGGAGTTCACCGTCACCGAAGGCGATGCCGTCAACGAATCGATCTACGAGGTCGATCATCGATTGGATGGCCCGGATCCCTGCATCGAAAGCCATTTCGAATACGGCACCCGGTCGGGATGGTGGCGGATCATGGATCTGCTCGACGCCCACGGCGCCAAAGCCACGGTGAGCTGCTGCGGCCGCGCCGTCGAGCGCTCGCCGCATCTGGCCCAGAACGCGATCCGGCGCGGACACGAGGTTTCCGCCCATGGCTGGCGCTGGGAGAGCCATGCCGGCATGGACGAGATCACGGAGCGATCGGTGATCGCCAAAACCGTCTCGGCCATTGCGCGCGCGACCGGCCAGCGTCCGGTCGGCTGGCACACACGGTCGGCGGCGTCGCCCAACACCCGACGGCTGCTGGTCGAAGAAGGCGGCTTTCTCTACGACAGCGATGCCTACAATGACGACCTGCCCTATGACGTCGAGGTCGCCGGACGCCGGCACCTCGTCATTCCCTATGCGTTCGATACCAACGATATGCATTTCCAGCACACCGGACGATTTCGCGGCGCCGACTTTGCCGACTACGTCATCGACGCCTATGACTGGCTGGTTCGCGAAGGCGCTACCGCGCCCAAGATGATGTCGATCGGCCTGCACCTGCGCATGATCGGCCGTCCCGGACGCATGGGCGCGCTCGACCGGATCCTCAAACATATCGCAGCGAGCGAAGCGGCGTGGATCGCCCGGCGCGCCGACATCGCAAAACACTGGCGTGCGATATTCCCGGAGGGCGGGCCATGATCCGCCGAGACATGAAGTGACCTCGCGCATTCTGCTCATCAACCCCAACACATCGGCCGACATGACCCGGCTGATTGTCGAGCAGGCCTCCAAGCATGTGCCCACGGATGTTGCGTTCGATGCCGTCACCGCCGGCTTCGGCGCCGGCGTCATCGCTTCGCGAGCCTCCTATGCGATCGCGGCGCATGCGGCGCTCGACTGTTTTGCGCGGCACGAGAGTGCCGCCGATGGAATTATCGTCGCATGTTTCGGCGACCCCGGCGCTGCCGCGATCCGCGAACTGACAGACGTGCCGGTGATCGGCCTCGCCGAAGCTTCAGTGAAGGTCGCCGGCAGACGGAAACGTCCATTCGCCATCGTGACCGCCGGTCCGGCCTGGAAGCCGATGCTAACGGAATTCGTGGCCTTGATGCCGGAAGCCGAGCTGTTCACGGGCGTTTATTGCATCGATACGACCGGCCTCGCGGTCAGCCGCGAGCCTGACCGGTTCACGGGCTTGATTGCGGACCAGATCAGAAAGGCAACGGCGGATGGCGCGGAAACCATCATTCTCGGTGGCGCTGCGCTTGCCGGTTTTTCATCACGGCTCGGTGATGAACCACTTCTGATCGATTGCGTCGCAGCGGCCGTAACGGAACTTCTCGCAAATCCCATTCGATCTGCCAGCGATACTCCGCCGTCACTCCCGAGCATCGGTCTCACGGACGAACTTGCGGCACTGCTGGCACACGGAAAGCCTTGCGAATAGCCAGTGCCTGGCAAACAGCCAAAAGCTTGGCAAACAGCCGGTGCGCACCCATCTTGAAGGCAACGAAGTCGGTTAGAAGGACCTCGACATGCCGATCACCGACCGCAGAACTCTGCTGCAGACCGCAGCAACACTTCCACTGGTCGCCGCAACTGGAAACGCGGCTCTCGCGCAGGCACCGCAGACCGCGGCTGGCGCTGCCGCAAAACCCGCCCCGGCGAAGGACGTCACGCGCATCCTCGCGCATTACCTCGTCACCGCCACCTATGACGATCTTCCGGCCAATGTTCGCAAGGAAGGGGTGCGGACGCTGTTGAACTGGGTCGGCGTCGCGATCGGTGGATCGCACCATCTGACGGTCGATATTGCGGTCTCTGCGCTCACGCCGTTTTCCGGCCCGGCGCAGGCCTCGCTGTTCGGCCGCCGCGAGCGCTTCGACATCATGAACGCCGCCTTCATCAATGGCGTGTCGAGCCATATCTTCGATTACGACGACACCCATCTGAAGACCATCATTCATCCCGCCGGTCCGGTGGCATCCGCCATTCTCGCGCTGTCGGAAATGCAGCCGGTGTCGGGCAAGGATTTTCTCAATGCGCTCGTGCTCGGCGTCGAGACCGAGTGCCGAATCGGCAACGCGGTTTATCCGAACCATTATGATGTCGGCTGGCACATCACCGGCACCGCCGGCGTGTTCGGATCGGCGGCCGCGGTCGGCAAGCTGCTGAAGCTCAACGAACAGCAGATGGTGTGGGCGCTTGGCCTTGCCGCGTCGCAACCGGTGGGGCTGCGCGAATCCTTCGGCTCGATGAACAAGAGCTTCAATCCCGGGCGCGCCGCCAGCAACGGCATTTTCGCGGCGATGCTGGCGTCGAAGAATTTCACCTCCTCCGACAGTATGATCGAAGCCAAGCGCGGCTGGGCCAATACGATCAGCACCAAGCAGGATTACAACGAAATCCTTGGCGATCTCGGCAAGCGTTACGAGGCAGCGTTGAACACCTACAAGCCGTTCGCCTGCGGAATCGTGATGCATCCCGCCATCGATGCCGCGATCCAGCTGCGCGACGAAAACAAGCTGACCGCCGACCAGATCGAGCGCGTCGATCTCAAGGTGCATCCGCTGGTGCTTGAACTGACCGGCAAGAAGACGCCGTACCAGGGCCTCGAGGGCAAGTTCAGCATCTATCATGCCGTTGCCATAGCGCTGATCGAGGGCGCCGGCGGCGAAAAACAATTCAGCGATCGTGCGGTGAACGATCCGACCGTCGTCGCCTTGCGCGACAAGGTGATGCCAGTGGTGACACCCGGCATAGATCCAGCGCAGGTCGACATGACGATCGTGCTGAAGGACGGAAAGACGCTGCACCGCTATATTGCACACGCCATCGGCAGCACGGAAGTGCCGATGACGGACAAGCAGCTCGAAACAAAATTTGCCGATCTGGCGGTGGGCATCATTCCGGCTCCCGCGATCCGGCGGGTCATGGACGCCTGCTGGAACGTTGAAAGCCTGCCCAACGCCGCCGAGATCGCGAAAATGTCGGTTTCGGCCTGAGGGCCCAGTCAGATCACGACGTCAGATCACGGTCGTCCCCGGCGTCGCATCATCGAACAGGCTCGCGGGCCCGCAGATTGCCCGACAACACCCCGATGCTCTCCGGCGTGATCAGGCCGAGGGCGCCGGCGATGTGCCACCACCCGTGGTCGGCCTGGCGGACGATCATGCACTCGGCACTGACTCCCATGTGCTGGCCCTCGAACGAGTGACCGACGGCGATATGGGCCACTTCTTCCGGCAAGCCGACGGTCAGGCAGACATGCATGCCGAACACCGAATGGCGAAAGGTCGGCTCGCCGCTGTCGCCCGGCGCCGCACGCCATCGCGCGCGATTGCGCGGATCGAACTCGTAGGGCTTTCCGACGTCGTGACACACCGCACCCGCCATCAGGATATCCCAATCGATCGCGACCTGCGGGTAGGAGCGCTCGAACTCTTCCGCCATCACCTTGGTGAGGCGGACGACGCCGCGCACGTGATCGGCCTGGGTGCCCCGGCGCAACACCGGCGCGCCCGGGTTGCCCTCCGGCGGAATGTCGGTGATCCGCTGAAAGTCGGAGCAACACAGCGAATGGCTCCAGGCTTCGACGGTGCGTGCCCGGATGGTTTCGTTCGGAATCAGCGCGATCTCGGGGAAATCTTCGATGACGCCCGCGCGGATTTCGCCGGTGATCGGGCGGCGCAGCCCGGCATAATGGTGCTCCATGGTCGTTCCTTCGGTTTACATGATAGAAGATCGGCCTCACTCATATTGCGGCTTGACGGGCCGACGGGTCATCGTGAGCGTCACGAGACATCCGCACAGCAACAGCGCCGCGGCGATGCGGAAGGCCCAGGTATAGCCGCCG
>JAQGJF010001079.1 GCA_028290765.1 Tardiphaga sp. | reverse complement strand
CAACGTCATCGAGCAGGAGGGCAAGCTCTACGTGGTCCTGACCGCCGAAAACATCCATCCCGGCAAGGGAACCCCGGTCAGCCAGATCGAAATGCGCCGAATCAGCGACGGGGTGAAGGTTTCGGAGCGCTACAAGACCACCGACCAGGTCGAGAAGGCGACGATCGAGGACCACAATTACAATTACCTCTATGAGGACGGCGACGGCTTCCACTTCATGAACACCGAGAACTTCGATCAGGTTCAGGTGCCGAAGGACGTCATCGGCACCGCCGCGCCGTATCTGCAGGAAAACATGACGGTGAAACTGTCGCTGCACGGCGTGGTTCCGGTGGCGATCACGATGCCGCAGCGCGCCACGCTGGAAGTGGTCGATACCGAGCCGGTCACCAAGGGCCAGACCGCGTCGTCCTCCTACAAGCCGGCGATGCTGTCCAACGGCGTCCGCACCCTGGTGCCGCCGCATATCGGCACCGGCACCCGGATCGTGATCATGACCGAGGATGGCTCCTACGTCGAACGCGCCAAGGATTAATTCAGGACTGGCGCTCGCCCCGGCGTGACGCCGCCAGACAACGACGGGGCGTGGTCGATACGGATCACGCCTTCGTCCGGCACCTTGGAGCGCATGTCTTTGGAGCTCGTGTCAGTGGCGCCGACCATCCGCTTCATCGCGCGTACCGATTTTTTGCAGTGGCTGCCGCTGTGGGAAGGCTACAACACCTTCTACGGCCGCTCCGGCGAGACGGCTCTCCCCGACGAAATCACGCAAACGACCTGGGCACGCTTCTTCGATGCGGACGAGCCCGTCCATGCCATCGTCGCGGAGGATGAGGGCCAGTTGATTGGCCTGGTTCACTACCTTTTTCATCGCAGCACGATTTCGATTGCGCCAACTTGTTATCTGCAAGACCTCTTCACTCGGGAATCCGTCCGCGGCAGGGGCGTCGGAAAAGCGCTGATCGAGGCGGTCTACGAACAGGCACGGCTTGCCGGTCTGGCACGCGTCTATTGGCATACCCACGCGACCAACAGCACGGCCATGAAGCTCTACGACCAGGTGGCCGACCACTCCGGCTTCGTTGTCTATCGCAAGAACCTGTAGCGCGCCGAATCCCGTAGATGGGTAGAGCGCCCCGTCTGCCGACGCTCAACAAGCGAAGGCGGAAGCGAAACCCACCGATGCAAGCCGAGGCGCTGCGATGGGTTTCGCGAAGAGCTCAACCCATCCTACAATTCCTCGTTTTCAGCCCGCCGTCGCCTGCGGCTGTGTTTGCCGTTCCGGCGGCGACCAGCGATAGGCGACGCCGAGCCGGTTCCAGACATTGATCGCGCCGATCGCCGAGCTGAGATAGGCCAGTTCCTGCGCCGAAAATTCCGCGCTGGCCTCGGCATAGACCTCGTCGCTGACGCCCTGTGTCACCAGGGTCAGCGCCTCGGTCCACGCCAGTGCCGCGCGCTCGCGGCTGGAGAAGATCGGCGCCTCGCGCCAGACCACCACGAGGTTGAGCTTGTCGATTGGAACGCCGAATTTCTCGGCCGCAAGGATGTGAAACTGGACGCAGAAGGCGCAGCCGTTGATCTGCGACGCCCGCAGCTTGATCAGCTCGAGCAATGGCTTGTCGAGGCCGAATTGCGCCGCGGCGCTGCCAAGCGAGCGCACCATGGTGTCGACATCGGGAGCCAGCGTCTTGAAGTCTTTCCATTCCGAACGCGAGTGCGACATTGCCGTCAATCCCCCGATGATATAAGTGTTCTTATATATTATAAGAGTACTGATATCATGCGCAAGATTGCAGCTTCCGGTAAATCGCGCCGGGCCAAAAAAAGCCCGAAAACGCCAAAACCGCGCCGCGGCAAAAAATCCGTCGCGATTCGAAAAAATCTTTCTCAAAAAAATCCTGCTCAAAAAAATCCTGCTCGAAAAAATCCCGCCCGGAAGAATCTCGCGCAACATCCGGCGCTGGCCGGCCGTCGCCCGCCGCCGCCCGGACATGGCAAGCGCGGCGAAAGCGGCTATCTCGGCTATCTGCTGCGGCAGGCGCAGGCGGCATCGCGGCTGGCGATGGAACGGGCGCTGGCGGAGCTCGGCGTCACGGCGCCGCAATTCGTGGTGCTCACCATGCTCAAAGCCTATCCCGGCCTGTCCGGCGCCGATCTGGCGCGGGTGGCGCTGCTGACGCCGCAGACCGTCGGCATCATCATCCGCAACCTGGAGCGCGCAGGCTCAATCCGCAAAACCCCGCATCCGGTGCATGGCCGGATCCTGATGTGGAGCTTGACCCGGAACGGCCTGGCGCTGCTCGGCCAATGCCGCCGCCACGTGCTGGCGCTGGAGCGCCGGCTCGCCGCCGGCCTCACGGTGAAAACCCAAACGACCGTGCGGCGCTGGCTGGCCCGGCTTGCAGTGGATTTGACCGAAGGCTAGTTCCCGCGGCGGAATGGCCTTTGCCGGAACCGGCCCGGCGCCGCTACACTACGGCCATGGAGCCCATCGATTCTCAAAATATCCCGACGCGGCGCGCGCTGCTGCAGTCCGGTCTCGGCGCTGGCGCGCTACTCGCGTTGCCCGTAACGGCCCTCGCCGCCCCGCCCGGCTTCGACCAATGGCGCGACGGGTTTCGCGCCCGCGCGCTGGCCAAGGGCATCTCGGACGCGACCTATACCCGCGTCATGGGCCGCATCGAGCCGGACATGACCGTGTTCAAGTCGATGCAAAAGCAGCCGGAGTTTTACGAACAGGTCTGGCAATACATCAATCGCCGGGTATCGGACTGGCGGATCATCGCCGGCAAGGAAGCGCTGCGGAAGAACGAAGCGCTGTTCGCGCGGATCGAACAGGATTTTGGGGTCGAACGCGGCACCCAGCTGGCGCTGTGGGGCGTCGAGTCGGCATTCGGCGATACCTTGGTGCAGCAGAAACATATGCGTCCGGTGTTCCCTTCGCTGGCCGCGCTGGCCTGGAATGAGCCGCGGCGGCGCGCCTATTGGGAGACCGAGCTGATCAACGCGCTGAAGATCGTCGATCGCGGCTGGGGCACGCCCGACGAAATGCGCGGCTCCTGGGCCGGCGCCATGGGGCATACCCAGTGGATGCCGGAAGTCTGGCTCAATGTCGGGATGGATTACGACAAGGATGGCCGGGTGTCGCCGTTCGGCAAACCCGACGATGCGCTCGGCTCCAGCGCGCGCTTCCTGGTCAACCGCGGCAAGTATCACCGCGGCGAGCATTGGGGCTACGAGGTGCGTGCACCCGGCGCCGCCGCCAGCGGCAGCCGCACCTATGCGGCCTGGGCCAGCGCCCGCGTGACCCGCGCCGACGGCCAGCCGTTCGCGCAGCCGGGGGCGAGCGCGCAGCTGTGGGTGCCGGTGCAAGGCGGACCGGCATTTCTTCTGGGACCGAATTTCTATGCGGTGCGCAGCTATAACCCGTCGATGAACTATGCGCTGGCGATCTGCCATCTCGGCGACCGCATCCTCGGCGCACCGCCGTTCATCCAGCCGTTCCCCGGCTCCGAGCGCGCGCTGACCCTGGCCGAGGTGCAGGAAGTCCAGACCCGCCTGACCCGGGCCGGCTTCGACACCGGCGGCACCGACGGCCGGGTCGGCAACGACACCATGAAGGCGGTGAAGGATTATCAGGCCAAGATGGGCCTGCTGCCGGCGGATGGTTATGGCGGGCTGAAGGTGCTGGCGCGGTTGCGGCAGGGCGGATAGCAAACCCACGGAGTCACGCGGATCGTTGACGACCCGCGACGCGTCCGAGCTACCACACGAACCGCGCGCCGGCCGGAACCGGACAAACCAGCGGATCCTGCTTCACCACGCCGGCGGTGGTTTGACGCGTGACCGCCAGCGTCAGATTGCCGTCCATCCGGAGATTGTAGCGGATGTATTCGGTGACCGGTTGCCCGGCCCCGTCCAGCGTTGGATGCACGTCCGAAAAGAAAATGCCCTTGTCCGGCACGACCATGAAGGCGCTGATTTGCAGCCCGCCCTGCACGGCCGATCCCGCCTTGCCAGCGGCGGTGGCACAGTGGTCAAGGTCGGTCAGCACCTTGACGTTTTTTCCGCTTTGCAGAGCGCTCAGGACATCCCGGTAAGCCGGCATGGGAGATTCGGTGAAAGCCAGCACGCGCGCGGCACCAAGGCTCATCGCCACGCATGACAATCCGAGAACGATACTTCGGCGAGACAGGAAGTTCAGTTTCAGCATGGAGGGCACCCGGCTTCAGGAAAACATGAAGCCGCGGCAACTTCCACCGCCAAAGCGTTACGATCGTAACGCGCGCGATCGTACGCTCGGCGCGGTCTGGCGTCAGCGGATCATCGCCGGCCCCTGATCCGGCACCGCGACATCCATCACCCGCAACTGCACCCGCTCGCTGCCCTGCCAGCGGTCGACCGTGAGCGAGCCTGCCACGTGCAGCGGCTGGCCGCGATGCTGCGTGAGGGCGTTGCCGAGTTTCTGGCCGATGGCGCGGAAGGCGATGCCGTTGACGATGGAGCCATCGCCGGATTTGAACCGTACCCGCAGATGCGCCTGGCCGACTTCGTCGGCATAGACCAGTTGATGCGACGGCAGCGCGATCACCGGCTCGGGATTGCCGGCGCCGAACGGACCGGCGCGGTTGAGCGTCGCCACCAGTTCCGGCGTCACCGCGCGGGCGCTGACGGCGCCGTCGATGAACAGTTCGTTTTCGTGGCGCGATTTGGCGACGTCGTCGGCCAATGCGGTTTCCATATAGGCGCGGAATTCGGCCAGTCTTTCCTTGCGCAGCGTCACGCCGGCCGCCATGGCGTGGCCGCCGCCCTTCATCAGCAGCCGATCGGTCACGGCTTGGCGCACCGCCTTGCCGAGATCGACGCCGGAGATCGA
>JAQGJF010001034.1 GCA_028290765.1 Tardiphaga sp. | reverse complement strand
GTCAACGCCGCGGCGGCGACACTCAATCTCACGCCCTATCTCGACCGCAAGCCACGGGACCTCTCCGGCGGACAGCGCCAGCGGGTCGCGATCGGGCGCGCCATCGTGCGCGAGCCGAAGGCGTTTCTGTTTGACGAGCCGCTGTCGAATCTCGACGCCGCGCTGCGCGTCCAGATGCGGCTGGAAGTCACCAGGCTGCAGAAGCAATTGGCGACCACCGCGGTTTATGTGACGCACGATCAGGTCGAAGCCATGACCATGGCCGACAAGATCGTGGTGCTGAACGCCGGCCAGATCGAGCAATACGGCTCGCCGCTGGAACTGTATGAGCGGCCCGCCAATCTCTTCGTCGCCGGATTCATCGGCTCCCCGAAGATGAACTTCGTTTCGGGCGAGCCGGCGCGGCAGCAGGGCGCCGCGACCATTGGCGTCCGGCCGGAACATCTGCGGATCGATCGCGAGAAGCAGGGCTGGCCGGGGACCGTCACCGTCGCCGAGCACCTCGGCAGCGACACGTTTCTGTATGTCGATGCCGGGCCGCTCGGCATGCTCACGGTGCGGGGCATCGGGGAGCTCGATCTCGCCGCCGGCGACCCGGTGTGGCTCTCGCCCGACCCGGCGCGCGTGCACCGCTTCGACGATAACGGGATTTCGATCCGGGCGTGACGAGGTGATCCGCCGCGATGTCGCGCGCTGAGGTTGGCCGGGCCAACGGCAACGATATCGCTGGGTAGTGCGGCGTGCCGGAAACCGGGCGCCATCCAAACAGGAAGAAAGAGATGTATCTGGAAAAATTCAAGCTTGGCGGCAAGACCGCCATCGTCACCGGCGCCGGCCAGGGCATTGGCCTCGCCTGCGTCGAGGCGCTGGCGGAGGCCGGTGCCAAGGTCGTGATGGCGGATCGCGATGCCAAGGTTGCCGCGCAAGGCCATGCCGCCCTCAAGGCAAAGGGTTACGATGCCGAGACTGTCATCCTGGACGTCACCGATTCCGCGGCGGTCTCGAAGACGGCGGATCAACTGACGGCGCGGTACGGAAAGGTCGATATCCTCGTCAACAATGCCGGCATCGCGCGGAGCGAAACGCCGGCCGAGGCCGTGACCGACGAGCACTGGCTGAACGTCATCGACGTCAATCTCAACGGCACGTTCTGGTGTTGCCGCGCGTTCGGCAAGCATATGCTGGCCGCCAAATCCGGGGCCATCGTCAACATCGGCTCGATGTCGGGCTTTATCGTCAACAAGCCGCAGGAACAAGCCTACTACAATGCGTCAAAGGCGGCGGTGCATCATCTGACCAGGTCGCTGGCGGCGGAGTGGGGCGCGCGGGGCGTGCGCGTCAATGCGGTGGCGCCGACCTATGTGGAAACGCCATTGAACGCCTTCGTCAGGAACAATCCGCCGATGTTCGACGCCTGGATCGGCGGCACACCGATGGCGCGGCTGGGGCAGGTCGATGAAATCGCGTCGGTGGTGCTGTTCCTGGCGTCCGAGGCGGCCAGCCTGATGACCGGCAGCGTCGTCCTGGTCGATGGCGGTTATACGTGCTGGTAGGCTTATGCCGTTGAATTTGTGCTGCTAGACTGGCGCCGGATTTGAGCGGAGAGCCGAATGCGGCAGGCCTTTATCGGCATCGACGTCGGAACATCCAGTGCCCGGGCCGGGGTGTTCGACGAAAACGGAACCCTGTTGTCGACGGCCCGTCACCCCATCGCGGTCTGGCACGAGGCCGGCGATATCGTCGAGCAGTCGTCATCCGACATCTGGGCGGCGTGCGTCGCCTCGGTTCGCCTGGCGATGGCCGAGGCGGCGCTGCCGCCGGCGGCGGTCAAGGGCATGGGGTTCGATGCCACCTGTTCGCTGGTGGCGCTGGACCGGGCCGCGGAACCGCTGACGGTGAGCGGGTCGGGCGATCACCGCCGCAATGTCATCGTCTGGATGGACCACCGCGCCACCGCCGAAGCGCGCTCGATCAACGACACCCAGGATGACGTGCTGCGCTATGTCGGCGGTTCGATTTCGCCCGAGATGGAGATTCCCAAACTGCTCTGGCTGAAACGATATCTGCCGCCGAGCTACGGCGCGGCGGGGCATTTTTTCGATCTCGCGGACTACCTGTCGTTCCGCGCCACCGGATCGACCGCGCGTTCGATGTGCACGGTCACCTGCAAATGGAATTTCCTGGCCCATGAGGGGCGCTGGAGCGACAGCTATTTTCAGCGGATCGGGCTCGGCGATTTTGTGTCCGACGGATATGCCAGGATCGGGAGCGAGATCGTGGTTCCGGCCACGCGGCTCGGTCGCGGTCTGACCGGGGTTGCCGCGTCCGAACTCGGTCTCCTGGAAGGTACGCCGGTTGGCGCCTCTTTGATCGATGCCCATGCCGGCGGTGTCGGTACCATCGGCGGCCGCGCAAGCGGCGGCGAGCACGTCGATTTGTGCAGCCGTCTCGCCTACATCATGGGAACGTCGGCCTGCATCATGGCGACGACTGTCGAGCCGTGTTTCGTGCCCGGCGTATGGGGGCCCTATCATTCGGGCATGGTGCCGGGTTACTGGCTCAACGAGGGCGGACAATCGGCGGCGGGAGCCGCCATCGACCATCTGATCCGGTCGCACCCCGCCTGCGCCGAAGCCACCGCTTCAGCGCAAGGCGCCGGACTTGGAATTCTGGAGTTTCTCGAAAAGCGCATCGTGTCGCGGGCAGGCGGCGTCGGCGCCGCGGCGCTGCTGGCGCGCGACATTCATGTGCTGCCGGAATTTCTCGGTAACCGGTCGCCTTATGCCGATCCGGATTCCCGCGCCGTCATCGCCGGGCTGGATCTCGATGCCGATATCGGCGCCATCGAACGCCTGTTCGTGGCGGGACTATGCGGCCTGGCCTATGGTCTGGCCGATGTCGTCGATGCGTTCAGGTCGCATGGCGTCGACAGCAGCATGATGGTGATCAGCGGCGGCGCCGGCCGCAGCCCGCTGGTCCGGCAGATCATGGCCGACACCACGGGTCTTGTTGTCGCGCTGCCGGAAACCCAGGAGCCGGTGCTGCTTGGCGCGGCGATGCTGGGCGCGGTCGCCGCGGGCGCCTGTGCATCGCTCGGCGATGCCATGGCGTCGATGTCGGCGATCGGCCGTTTGAGCGAACCGACCGCGCCCGGCATCGCGGACTTCCATCGCTCGAAACGTCGCGTTCATGGCCTGATGCGCGAATTGGAACGCGAAAGCCGCCGCGCGATGCGCGGCATTGTGCCTGATCGCCGAAGCTAATCCGGAGAGGCCGGGAATATGTTGTTGAGTTGCGGCGACGCCTTGATCGACTTCCTGCCGGTGAAATCCGCCGACGGGCGTGAGGCGCTGGTGCCCGTGGTCGGCGGATCCTGCCTCAACATCGCCGTGGGAATGGCGCGGCTTGGGGCGCAAGCGGGGTTTGTCGGCGGCATATCGACCGATCTGTTCGGACGCATGATCGCCGACCACGCGCTGGATTCACAGGTCGGGCTGCAATATGCGACGCGCAGCGACCACCAGAGCACGCTCGCCTTCGTGCGTTCCGTCGCGGGCGAGCCGCATTACGCGTTCTACGATGCGGAGACCGCGTCGCGAAACTGGGTCTATCGCAGCGGCAGCCTTCCGTTCAGCGACATCGACGCGATCCATGTCGGGTCGACGACGCTGGTCGAGGTGACCGGCGCGGCCCGAACCCATGCCATGATCGCGGCGGCGAAAGGTTTAACCACCATCTCCTTCGATCCGAACTGCCGGCCCAATCTCGTCACAGACAAGGCCGGCTATGTCGAACGCATGGCGGACTTTGCCGCCACCGCGGACATCGTCCGCATGTCGGACGTCGACTTCGAATATCTCCATGGCGATCATGATCATGCCGGGCGGGCGCAGTCGCTGCTCGAAGCGGGCGCGGCGCTGGTGGTCGTGACGCGCGGAAGTCACGGCGTTCAAGCCTGGCACCGCGAAGCCGGGGCCCTCGAGGTCGAGGCGCCGGCCATTACCGTCGTGGACACCATCGGCGCCGGCGACAGCTTTCAGGCCGCATTGCTCTACGCGTTGCAGGCGATGGGACGGATCGGCGCGGCGGTGCTGAAGCAGGCCAGTGCCGGCGAGCTTCGCCGGGCGCTGTCCTTTGCATCGCGCTGCGCGGCCGTCACCTGCGGACGGCCCGGGGCCGACCCGCCGCGGCGGGCCGAGCTTGGCGCGGAGGTGTTTGCGGATCTGCTCAACCGGGGCGCACCGTCCCGTTGAGGCAACGACACCGCCGCGGGATCAAACGGTGTTGCCAAAATCGAAAAGATCTTTTTCGATTTTGTTGGTGAGTGAACTTGTCGCGGCATCCCTCTTGTAAATTCATTCGGAGCCTGCGACTGCTCGGTCGAGCAGGCTTGCAGCAATGGCGATCGGATCGCAATCGCGGTGAAGACGAACAGCCGCCGCGGTCAACAAAAAGGGGGGAGATCAACATGAACGTCACTTCGAGAGTCCGGACTGTTGCGCTCGGTCTGGTCATGGCAAGTGTCTTGGCCGGCATCGCGGGTATCGGCAGCGCATCGGCGGCGGACAAGGTGGTGACGGTTCAGGCCGGCTTCATTCCGGTGACCGACGTGGCGGCGCTCTATCTCGGCGAAGAGGCCGGTATCTTCAAGAAGCACGGCATCGAGCTGAAAGTGAACATGGGCACGACCGGCGCGGCGCTGGTGCCGTCGGTGATGAGCGGCGAGTACAACTTCGCTTTCAGGTCCCTGGTGTCGCTGTTGCAGGCGCGCGACAAGGGATTGCCGGTCAAGATCATCGCCGCCGGTTCGAGTTCGACTGCGACCACCGGCGCCGACGTGACGATGATTCATGCCGGGCCGAACAGCGGCATCAAGTCGGCCAAGGATCTCGAAGGCAAGACGGTCAGCGTCAATGCGCTCAATGGCCTGCTGCAGCTGCTCGGCAAGATCGCGGTGAAGGCCGATGGCGGCGACCCCAGCAAAGTCCGCTTCATCGAACTCGGTTTTGCGGATGCGCTGGCGGCGCTGCAATCCGGCAAGATCGACGCCATGGTCGGCGCCGAGCCGTTCGGCACCGCCGCGATTGCCGCCGGTTTCCCGGCAATCAATTCGCCCTATATCGCGATGTCGAAGAAAAGCATGCTGACCTCGGCCTATTTCACCTTCGAGAACCAGCTCAAGGACAATCCCGAGCTGTTCAAGAACATCCGCGCCGCGATCAACGAGTCGCTCGACTATGCGCAGAAGAATCCGGACGGCGTCCGCAAGCAACTGCCGAAGTTCACCAAGCTCGGCCCCGAGGTGGCGGCGAAACTGATTCTTCCGACCTACCTCACCGCGGTGCCGAAGGAATCGATCGAGCTGTTTTCCACCTACGCCAAGGAGTTTGGCATGATCAACAAGCCTACGGTGTATGACGACATCGTCTGGAGCGAGGCCAAGTAGGAGGCCAGGTAGGTGGCTCGGCGTCTGAACAGCGTCAGCGGCTTCCTGCTGCTGGCCATTCTATGGGAGGTCGCGCCGCGGCTCGGCCTTGCCGATCCGAAATTCTTTCCACCGCTCAGCACGCTGCTGGTCGAGCTGTTCGATCTCGTTGCGACGCAGGAGTTCTGGGGCTACCTGCTGAGCACCGCGCGCACCTGGGCGATCGGCCTCGTGGTCGCGACGGCGGCCGGCGTGATCGCCGGCCTCGCGATCGGGCTGGTGCCCGGCGCGCGGACCTACACTCATTCCACCATCGAGTTCCTGCGCCCGATCCCTTCGGTGGCGCTGATTCCGGGCGTCATCCTGATCTTCGGCTCGCGCTATCAATCCGGCGTGGTGCTGATCACCTCTGCGGCGTTCTGGCAGGTGCTGCTGCAGATGCTGTATGGCCTGAACGACATCGACGCGGTGGCGCGAGACACCGCGCGCTCGTTTCGCTTCAGCCGGGCCGGTTTCATCGTTCACGTCGCCTGGCCGACCCTGCTGCCGTTTTTGTTCACCGGCATCCGGCTCGCGGCATCGATCGCGCTGGTGCTCGCCGTCACCGCGGAAATGGTGATCGGCACCTACGGCATCGGGCGCGGCATCGTCGTCGCGCAGACCTCGAATGCGATCCCGACCATGTACGCTTTGGTGATCGTGACCGGCCTGATGGGCGTCGGCATCAACGTCGCGGCACGGGCGATCGAGCAGCGCCTGCTGCGCTGGCACCCGTCGGTGCGCAATGCCGCCGCGATCTGAGCCGGGGATGCGCACTACCATGGTTCGGACCATCGGAAAAATTCTGCATCGGCTGGCGATCGAGCTGGCGCTTCCGCTCGTGCTGTTTGTACTGCTGCTGGCGGTGAGCGCCAATTCGACCAATTTCTACTTTCCGCCGCTGAGCCGGGTGCTGGAGCGGTTCGACGCGCTATGGCTTGGACCGCGGTTTGTCACCGATGTGCTGCCGAGCCTCGGGCGCCTGATCGCCGGCTACGCTATTGCCTGCCTCGCCGGGATCGTGATCGGCGTGCCGCTCGGCATGTTCCGCCCGCTGCGCCGCGCGGCTGAGCCGGTGCTGGAATTCTTCCGTGCGATTCCGCCGCCGGCGCTGATTCCGGTACTGGTGATGCTGGCCGGTTTCGGCGACACCATGAAGGTCGCGGTCATCGTCACCGGCGCGATCTGGCCGATCCTGCTCAATACCGTAGAGGGCGTCAAAGCCGCCGATAGCGTGCTGGACGAGACCTGCCGCACCTATCAGATCAAAGGCATGAGCCGGCTGTGGAACTTCGTGTTGCCGAGTGCCAGTCCGCAGATCATCGTTGGCATGCGGGTCGGGCTGTCGATCGGCATCATCCTGATGGTGATCAGCGAAATGTTCGCCGCCACCACCGGGCTCGGCGCCGCCATCATCGTGTTCCAGCGCAGTTTCGAAATTCCGGAGATGTGGAGCGGTGTGCTGATGCTCGGCCTGTTCGGCTTCGCGCTCTCGGTGCTGTTCCGGCTGTTCGAGCGGCGGGCGCTGAAATGGTATGACGGCATGCGAGATCTGGAAAGGCGAACCTGAATGGCGACGAACGCGGTTGCGGTGGTGTCGGTGAGCCACCTCAACAAGGTCTACCAGTCCAGGGAACGCCGGGTCGAAGCGATCGGCGACCTGACGTTTGACGTCGCAGCCGGCGACTTCACCTGCATCGTCGGCCCGTCGGGCGCCGGCAAGACCACCTTGCTGAAATGCCTCTCCGGCCTGCTGGCGCCGACCTCCGGCGCGATCCGGGTCAACGGGCACGACGTGGCTGGGCCGCCAGCGGAGATGGCGGTGGTGTTCCAGGAATACGGCCGCAGCCTGTTCCCGTGGAAGACGGTGCGCGAGAACATCGAACTGCCGCTGCGCGAGAAGAAGATCGCCAAGGCCGAGCGCACGCGCCTGGTCGACGAGGCGCTGGCGGCGGTGGCGCTCACCGGCGCCGCCGACTCCTATCCGTGGCAATTATCGGGCGGCATGCAGCAGCGGGTGGCGATCGCGCGTGCGGTGGCCTATCAGCCCAAGGTGATGGTGCTCGACGAGCCGTTCGCCGCGGTCGACGCCCAGACCCGCGCCGATCTCGAAGACTTGATGCTGCGGCTCTGGACCGAACTCGATCTCACGGTGATATTCGTCACCCATGATATCGACGAGGCAGTTTATCTTGGGCAGCGCGTGCTGGTGCTGTCGTCGTCGCCGACGCGTATTCTCGATGATGTCCCGATCGACATCGCGGGACCGCGCAGCCAGGCCACGACGCGGATCGAGCCTGGTTTCGCCGAATTGCGGACCCGGGTCTATCGCGGCATCCAGCAGGCGAAGGCGACCCACGCGGCCAGCACAACCGCCACCTCCAGCAAGAGTTAGCGCGATCCTTCGCAACCGACATTCATTCTGACGCCCAAGGAGAGAATCCATGACCCATGCAATTCGCCTTCACAAAGCCGGCGGCCCCGAGGTACTGGTCTGGGAGGAAGTCAATCTCGGCAAACCCGGTCCGGGCGAGGCCCGCATCCGCCATACCGCCGTCGGCGTCAATTTTGTCGATATCTACCTGCGTTCGGGAGTTTATCCGCTGGCGCTGCCCAGCGGGCTCGGCGGCGAGGCGGCCGGAATCGTCGAGGAGGTTGGGCCCGGCGTCACCGATTTGAAAGCCGGCGATCGCATCGCTTATGGCAGCGCGCCGGTTGGCGCATACGCCGAGGCACGGCTGATCCCGGCCGACCGTCTGCTGAAGCTGCCCGACAGCATCGATGACAAGACGGCGGCGGCGATGATGCTGAAGGGTTTGACGGTGCAGTACCTCATTCGACAGACCTATCGCGTCAAGGCCGGCGAGACGATCCTGCTCCATGCGGCCGCCGGCGGCGTCGGTCTCATCCTCGGCCAATGGGCGAAGCACCTCGGCGCCACCGTCATTGGCACTGTCGGCAGCGACGAGAAGGCGAAGCTCGCCAGGGCGCACGGCTGTGCCCACACCATCAACTATTCGACCGAGGATTTCGTGGCCCGCGTGAAGGAGATCACCGGCGGCAACATGGTGCCTGTGGTCTATGACTCGGTCGGCAAGGACACTTTCATGAAGTCGCTCGACTGCCTGGCGCCGCTAGGCCTTGTCGCGTTGTTCGGGCAATCCTCCGGCAATGTCGAACCGCTCAACCTCGGCCTGCTCTCCCAGAAAGGCTCGCTCTACGTCACCCGTCCGACGCTCAACACCTACGGTGCCAAGCGGGAGAACCTTGTTGCCATGGCGAAGGAACTTTTCGACGTGGTGGGATCGGGGGCGGTCAAGATCGAGGTCAACCAGACCTATCCGCTGAAGGACGCGGCCAAGGCTCACGCCGATCTCGCCGCCCGCAAAACCACGGGATCGACGGTTCTGCTGGTGTGAGGTCCGTGCGGGTGGATTCGTAATCCAGCAGTCGAAGGCGGGTCAGCCCGTCAAGGGCAATGAATGAATCGCGACGGCAGCGGCGTTCCTAACCTCGCCCCGCTTGCGGGGAGAGGTCGGATTACGCGCGTCAGCGCGAAATCCGGGTGAGGGGGCGTTGCAGCAAGGCAGGCTCAGCCTGTGGAGACGCCCCCTCACCCGGAGTCCTCGCTTCGCTCAGACTCCGACCTCTCCCCGCAAGCGGGGCGAGGTGAGCGGCGGCCATCGCGAGGGAAAGCCGTGCGTCATGCCACAGGCGCCGCGTGCCCGCTCTCCGCAGCCTGCACCCTTTGCCCGATCGCGGCGCGGGCAAAACCCTGCTTCAGCATGCCGACCAGCTGGCGCACCGCCGGCTTGTCGATGCGGTTCTTCGGGATCAGCGCCTTCACCCAGAACTCAGGCACCGGATAATCCGGCAGCAAGGGCACGAGTTCGCCGCGGTCGATGCTGGGCATCGCGATGTGGCTGGCGATCCGGGCGATGCCCATGCCGGCGATGGCGGCGCGCAGCAGCAGCTGGCTGTCATTGGCGCTCAGCTTGGCTTTCACATCGACATTGATCAGGCCGCGGCGGCTTTCAAAAGTCCAGTTGAGGCCGGTGGTGGCGAAGGTGAGACAGTCGTGCTGCACCAGGTCGCGCGGATGTTGCGGAGCCTCGCGGCGTTCCAGATAGGTGGGGGACGCGCAGATGACGCGCGGGTAGGGGCACAGCGGTTCGTCGATCACGCCGGGATAGGAGGTCGGCAGCGCGCCGATGGCAAGGTCAAAGCCTTCCTCGATCGGATTGACCGAGCGGTCGAGCATCACGAGATCAATGCTGATCTTGGGATGGGCAATCTGGAAGCGGGTCAGCATTTCGCCGAGATCGAGAATGGCGATGGTGGTCGGCGACTTGATCCGCAGATGGCCTTCCATCTCTGAGGTCGAGACCTGGGATTCCTGGAAGATCGCGTCGAGCTCCGTGACCATGGTCTGCAGGCGCGACAGCCGCGCTTCGCCGGCCCCGGTCAGCGAGATGCCTCGGGTCGAACGCTGCAGCAGCTGCACACCCATCTGGTCTTCCAACCGGTCGAGCCGTTTGGTGATGACCGAAGGCACCACGCCGAGCTGGCGCGCCGCGACCGAAATGCTGTTGGTCCGCGCCACCAGCAAGAAAGCCTTGATATTTCGTATCGTGTCCATGGCGGTCTCTTTTGCTGCTCCCGGGCATCGCTGCCGGCAGCCTAGCAGTTTTTCCAAAACGAGAATACTGACCACTTAAAACAGGTGGTTCATTTCCGTGTTGCAAAAGGACAAGCTGGCGCAAAGCGGCCACGGGAGCGGGGCCGCGATCAGGAAACGTGCAAGGTCATCATGGGTGGCGGTTCTTTCTCTTTTCGCACCAAGGCGTCGACGGCGACGCGCACCGTGGTTCGCAACGGCAGCGCGCCGCTGGTCCGTGATGCCGACGTCTGCGTGGTCGGGTCGGGCATATCGGGCGTATCGGCGGCGATCGAAGCCGCGCGGCTCGGCAAGCGGGTGCTGCTGGTCGACGGGCTGCCGGTGCTGGGCGGGCAGGCGGTCAATTCGATCGTCGGCACCATCTGCGGCATGTTTTCCAACGGCACCGATGGCTACCAGGTGACCTACGGCATTGCCGAGGACATCATCCGAGACTTGTCCAAGACCGGCGCCATTCATTACCGGCAGGGCGTCAACAACATCATCGTCTATGACGAGGTCGCGCTCGGCCGCTGGATCGAGAACGCCATTCGCGAGGCCGGCATCACGGTGCTGCTTGGCGCCATCGTTCGCGAAGTCGAGGTCAAGGAGCGCCGCATTCGTTCGCTGTCGCTGGCGACGCGTTACGGCGACGTGCGGATCGGCGCCACCGGCTTCGTCGACGCCAGCGGCGACGCCGCCTTGGTCTGGCAAGCTGGTTTCCCGTGTCAGGAGGCCGCCGATGGTCCGGTGTTCGGCACCCAGATGGTGGTGCTCGAAGGCATCGACGAGGAACACGTGCCGAGCCGCGCCGAACTGCCGGTGCGGATGCGCGAGAAAGGCGAACAATACGGCCTGGTCCGGCGCGAGGGATTGAGCTTCATCATTCCGGGCCGCGGCATCGCCGCGATGAACATGACCCATATGGAAACCCCGCTCGATCCGTTCGAGATGTCGACCAAGACGCTCGAAGGCCGCGACCAGGCCGACCGCGCGGTGACGTTTCTCAAGACCGAGTTTCCGAAGGCCTTCGGCAAATCGCGGGTGCGCGCCTACGGTTTTCCCGGCATCCGGCAGACCCGCTGGATCCGCGGCCGACAGCAGCTCACCGTCGAGGACGTCGTCTCCGGCCGCAAATTCGACGACGCCATCGCGCGCACCGCCTGGCCGATCGAACTGCACGATTCCGGCAACGACCATGTCTGGCGGCCGTTCGGCGACGACCACATGCATTACGTGCCGTTCGGCAGCCTGACGCCGGCCGACGCCGACAACATCGTGGTCGCCGGCCGCTGCATCGATGCCGACAACGCCGCGCTGTCCAGCGTGCGGGTGATGGGACCCTGCATCGCGATGGGCGCGGCGGCGGCGCATGCGCTCGACCTCGCCGGCACCGGCAGCGTGCACCAGATCGACATGGCGGCACTGAAACTCCGCCTGCGCGACAATCTCGAACGCAACGTTTCGGGACACGACATCGCCCGCAACATCCGTCCTTTTGCCGAAGCGAGCGCCTGATGCACCTCACCGACGACGAACAGCGGATGCTGGATGGCGGCGAAGGTCCCGCCGTTCATCGCGCGATGGACCTGCTGGTGCGCTATGGCGAAGCGCTGGGCGCCGAGCGGCTGGTGCCGGTCAACAATGTCTGCGGCACTTTCGTCGCCGCCGGCCCGATGATCCGCGAATTCGCCAGCAAGGGCAATGACGCGATCTTTTCCGAATTCAATCTCGACAGCGCCGAGCAGGTCGAGATGCCCCAGGTCAAGGCCTATACTTGCCATCTGGTGATGGGCATCGACAGCAAGCACCCGGAGATGAACCAGGGTCTCGAAGAAACGGTTCGGATCCAGAAGGAAGGCGAAAAATTCTTCGGCGCCAGGGGCGTCAACATGATGGCGACCTGCACGCCGTATCAGGTCGGCAACGTACCTGTGATGGGCGAGCATTGCGCCTGGATGGAATCCTCCGCGGTGATCTATTGCAACGCCGTGCTCGGCGCGCGAACCAACACCGAGGGCCGCGAGAGCACCGGTGCGGCCAGCATCACCGGCCGGATTCCCTATTTCGGATTGCACATCCCGGAGAACCGCGTCGCCACCCACCTGATCGACGTCAAGGTGCCGGTCGACGACATGATGGACTGGGGCCTTCTCGGCTACGCCATCGGCGAGATGGTCGAGGAGGACATTCCCGCCTTCCGCGGCCTCACATCGCAACCCAACATGATCAAGCTGAAGCATTTTGGTGCTG
>JAQGJF010001022.1 GCA_028290765.1 Tardiphaga sp. | reverse complement strand
TCGGCATCAATCCGTTCAACCAGCCCGACGTCGAGGATGCCAAGATCAAGACCCGCGAATTGACCGCGGCGTTCGAGAAGACCGGCTCGCTGCCCAGGGAGCAGCCGGTGGTCTCGACCGCGGATGTCGATATCTACACCGACGACAGGAACGCCGGCGCGCTCCGCAAGGCCGGCGCCAATGGCGACCTCGCCTCGTGGGTCAAGGCGCATCTGGCACGCTCCGGCGCCGGCGACTATGTCGCTTTGCTCGCCTATATCGAACGCGACCACGGCCATACCGACACGCTGCAGCAGATGCGGCTGGCGGTGCGCGACAGGCGCCATGTCGCGACCTGCGCCGAATTCGGCCCGCGCTTCCTGCATTCCACCGGACAGGCCTACAAGGGCGGCCCCGACAGCGGGGTATTCCTGCAGATCACCGCCGACGATGCGCACGATCTCGCGGTGCCCGGCCAGAAGGCGAGTTTCGGCGTCATCAAGGCGGCGGCGGCGCGCGGCGATTTCGATGTGCTCACCGAACGCGGCCGCCGCGCGATGCGCGTGCATCTCAAGGGCGACCTGGCATCCGGGCTGAAGGCGCTGGATGCCGCAATTCAGAATGCGCTGAACTAGATTTGATGAGGATCGGACTATCCCACACTATGTCATTCCGGGATGCGCCTTTGGTCGGCGAGAGCCGACCTGAGGTGCAGGCCCGGAATCCATAACCTCCGCCGTGGTTACGAATTCCGGGTTCGCGCAAGTGGCGCGCCGCGGAATGACGAAAGTATTGCAAAGAAGGAAATTCCAGATGCAGCTCGGCATGATCGGCCTTGGCCGGATGGGCGGCAATATCGTCCGCCGCCTGATGAAGCAGGGCCACACCAGTGTGGTGTATGACAAGGATCCAAAAGCGGTGGCGGCGCTGGCCGCCGACGGTTCGGTCGGGGCCACCGCGCTGGAAGATTTCGTCAGCAAACTGACAAAGCCACGCACCATCTGGGTGATGCTGCCGGCTGGCAAGATCACCGAAGCGACCATCGATGCGCTGGCCAAACTGATGCAGCCCGACGACGTCATCATCGACGGCGGCAACACCTTCTGGCAGGACGACGTCCGGCGCGGCAAGGCGCTGAAGGAGCGCGGCATCCATTACATCGATGTCGGCACGTCGGGCGGCGTCTGGGGCATCGATCGCGGCTACTGCATGATGATCGGCGGCGACAAGGCGGTGGTCGACCGGCTCGATCCGATCTTCAAGACGCTGGCGCCGGGGATCGGCGACATTCCGCGCACGCCCGGGCGCGACGGCCGCGATCCGCGCATCGAACAGGGCTACATCCTTGCCGGGCCGGTCGGCGCCGGGCATTTCGTCAAGATGATCCACAACGGCATCGAATATGGATTGATGCAGGCCTACGGCGAGGGTTTCGACATCCTCAAGAACGCCAATATCGACGCCCTGCCCGCCGAACATCGTTTCGATCTGAATATCGCCGACATCGCCGAAGTATGGCGGCGCGGCAGCGTGATCCCGTCCTGGCTGCTCGACCTCACCGCATCGGCGCTGGCGCAGAACCATACGCTCGATCAATATTCGGGATTCGTTGAAGACTCCGGCGAAGGGCGCTGGACCGTCAACGCCGCCATCGATGAAGCGGTTCCGGCCGAAGTCCTCACCGCCGCGCTGTTCGCGCGTTTTCGGTCGCGCAAGGAGCACACCTTCGCCGAGAAGATTCTCTCGGCGATGCGCGCCGGCTTCGGCGGCCATCAAGAGCCCGGAGGCAAGAAGTGACATTGAACGGCAAATCGCGACAGACCAAGCCCGATCCGTGTTCTTTCGTGATCTTCGGCGCCACCGGCGACTTGGCGCACCGTCTGGTGATGCCGGCGCTCTATAATCTCGCGGCCAACGGCCTGCTTCCCGACCGGCTCTGCGTGGTCGGCATCGCCCGCAAGGAAATGTCGAACGATGAAATGCGCGACAGCCTGCTGAAGGGCCTGCGGCAATTCGCGACGCGCCCCCTCGACGACGCCATCATCCAGCGACTGCTGGAATGCGTCACCAGCATCGTCGCCGATCCGAAAGACGCGGCGTCGTTCGATCGCATGCGGGACCGGCTCGACAAGCTCGAAGCGAACCGAGACACCGGCGGCAACCGCCTGTTCTATCTGGCGACGCCGCCCGATGCGTTTGCGCCGATTGCCCGGCAGCTCGGTCGCACCGGCATGCTGCAGGAAAACGGCGCGTGGCGACGGCTGGTGGTCGAGAAGCCGTTCGGCACCGACCTGGAATCGGCACGGAAGCTGAACGCCGAACTGCTCGACATCGTCGCCGAAAACCAGATCTACCGGATCGATCATTACCTCGGCAAGGAAACCGTCCAGAACATCCTGGTGCTGCGCTTCGCCAATGGCATGTTCGAGCCGATCTGGAATCGCAACCATATCGACCACATCCAGATCACGGTGGACGAAAAGCTCGGTGTCGGCCACCGCGGCAGTTTCTATGACGCCACTGGCGCGTTGCGCGACATGGTGCCGAACCATCTGTTTCAGCTGCTGTCGTTGGTGGCGATGGAGCCGCCGACCCGTTTCGACGCCCATTCGGTGCGCACCGAGAAGGCCGACGTGCTGGCAGCGATCCAGCAGCAGAGCGAGGCCGAGGCGCTGGACAATTCGGTGCGCGGTCAGTATCTCGGCGGCACCGTCGGCGACACTACGATCGAGGATTATTGCAAGACCGAAGACGTTGCGGCCGGCAGCACCACCGAAACCTATGCCGCCCTGAAACTGACCATCGACAACTGGCGCTGGGCTGGCGTGCCGTTCTACCTGCGGACCGGCAAGGCACTCGGTATCAAGCGCACCGAAGTCGCGATCAAGTTCAAGCAGGCCCCGTTCGCGATGTTCCAGACCACCGACGTCGACCATCTGTCGCAGAACTACCTCGTGATCGGCGTCGAACCCACCGAAAGCATCGCGCTGCAGTTCAACACCAAGAATCCCGGCCCTTCGATCCGGATCGACGGGGTCGAGATGAAGTTCCGCTACCGGGATTACTTCAAGGCCGAGCCCTCGACCGGTTACGAGACGCTGATCTTCGACTGCATGATCGGCGACAACATCCTGTTCCAGCGCGCCGACAGCGTCGAGGCCGGCTGGGCGGCGGTGCAGCCCTTCCTCGATGCCTGGAAGAAGGCCGGCCCCAGGGGCCTCAAGAGCTATCAGGCCGGTAGCGAAGGACCGGTCGATGCCGACGAGCTTTTGAAGCGCGACGGCCGCAGTTGGCGAAAGCTGAGCTGAAGCGATGGCGGCGACCGCCCCCCGGACCATCATTGCCGTGGCCGATGCGGCGGCGATGGCGACGGTCGCGGCGGAACGGGTCCTGGCGCGGATCGCCGCCAACAGCGGTCGTGTCGCGATCTGCCTGACCGGCGGGTCGAGCCCGAAGCAGCTTTATGAATTGCTCGCGACGGAGCCCTATGCGCGCCGCATCCCATGGGACCGCGTGCACTGGTTCATCGGCGACGACCGCTTCGTTCCGCCGGCCGATCCGCTCAACAACATGGCGATGGCGCGGCGGCTGTTCCTCGACCGCCTCGCCCCCTCGGATCATATCCATCCGATCGACACCGCCGCGGCGAGCCCGGACGACGCCGCCCGCCGCTACGAGGCCGAACTGAAAGCGTTCCATGGCGCCGACCGCCTCGATCCGGCCCAACCGCTGTTCGACTTGGTATTGCTGGGCATCGGTCCCGATGGGCACATCGCCTCGATGTTTCCGGGCACCCCCGCCAGCTTCGAGACCGAACACTGGGTGGTCGGGGTGCCGAAGGCCAATGTCGAGCCCTTCGTGCCGCGGGTGACGCTGACGTTTCCCGCACTGGCCTCCTGCCGCGAGATGCTGTTCGAAATCAGCGGCGCCGGCAAACGCGCGATATTGACGCGCGTGCTGGCAAGTGATGATCTCCCGGCAAGCCGCGCGTATTCCACAGGCGAGACCATCTGGCTCGCGCATCGCGCCGCGCTTCCGGAGGATTTTGGTGGCCGATAAAACGCGCGAGACGCCCTGCGCACTGATTGTGATGGGCGTATCCGGCTCGGGCAAAAGCACCATCGCCGGCAAGCTCGCCGAGCGGCTGCGCTGGACCTGCGAGGATGGCGACCGGTTTCATCCCAAAAGCAATGTCGAGAAGATGAGCGCCGGCCACCCCTTGACCGACGAGGACCGCCGGCCGTGGCTGCAGGCCATTGCGGACGAGATCGATCTCGTATGCCGGACCGGCGAACGGGCGGTGTTCGCCTGTTCCGCCTTGAAGCGCAGTTACCGCGACATCCTGGTGCATGGCCGCGACGATGTGCGGATTATCTATCTCGAGGGCAGCCGCGAGCTGATCGCCAGACGGCTCGCGCTCCGCAAGGGGCACTTCATGCCGCCCACCCTGCTGGAGAGCCAGTTCAACACGCTGGAGCCGCCCGGCGCCAGCGAAGATCCGATCGTCGTGGACATCGATCCTCCGGTCGAGGCGATCATCGACCATATCGTCGCGCAGCTGAAGCTCGGTCCCGCCCCGCAGCCCGCGCATCAAGGAACTCCTTCATGACCCGCATCGCATTGGTGGTCTCGGATGTCGACGGCACGCTGGTGACCAAGGACAAGACCCTGACCGATGGCGCCAGGCGCGCAGTGCGGCGGCTGCATGAAGCCGGGATCGGCTTCACCATCACCTCGAGCCGGCCGCCGGTCGGCATGCGGTTCCTGGTCGAGCCGCTCGGCATCACGCTGCCGATCGGACCGTTCAACGGCAGCTCGATCGTCGACATCCAACTGACGCCGATCGAACAGCATCTGATTCCGGCCGAGGCCGTGGGCAAAGCGCTCGACGTGCTCAAGCAGTTCGGCGTCGATATCTGGCTGTTCACCAACGAGGAATGGATCATCCAGCGCGACGACGGCAAATACGTCCCGCATGAGCAGCACACCATTCAGCATGTGCCGGTCTATGCCCAGGATTTCACCCCTTACGTGACGCGCGCCTGCAAGATCGTTGGCGCCAGCGCCGATCCGGAATTATTGGCGCGTTGCGAGGCGGCGATGCAGAAAACGCTGGGCCGCGAGGCGCTGGCGGTGCGCTCGCAGACCTATTACCTCGACATCACGCCGCCCGGCCAGGACAAGGGCACTTTCGTTGCGGCCATGGCGAAGCGTCTCGGCATCTCCACCGACGCCATCGCCACCGTCGGCGACATGCAGAACGATCTGGCGATGTTCAAGGTCAGCGGGCTCTCCTTCGCCATGGGCAACGCCACCGACGACGTCAAGAAACAGGCTTCGCATGTTACGCGGTCGAACGAGGACGATGGCTTCGCCGGCGCGGTCGACATGATTTTTAAGAATAACGCCGGGAGCTAAGGCCGGCGTCGTAGCCCGGATGAGCGAAGCGACATCCGGGACTGAGTTCCCGCATATCGCTTCGCTCATGCTGCTACACATCGAAAATTATTACCGAATGTTTTCAGCCGCGCGGCCTGAAATATCCAGAAGCAATTTTCGCGCGGCACGCGTCCTCGCGTGGTGAATCTTATTTAAGAAACGTGGCTATGGCTGGAGCGTGTCCACCGCGAGCACGCGCCTTTCATGACCGCATCCACCGCTTTCGCCGCCAACCCCGAAATTACGGATTCGCCTGCTACGCGCGCGCTTCGCGAAGGCCTGGATCATGTTACCGCTGGCCGCATCGGCGAAGCGATCGCGACGTTCAAGCACGGCCTTGCCGATGCCGAGGCCGACGCGAAAATCATCGCGGAGCTGCATTTCAAGCTCGGCAATGCCGGCATGACCCTGGGCGACCTCGACCTCGCCGCCGAGAATTACAGCGCGGCGCTGCGGTTGCAGCCCGAGATGACGCCGTGCTGGTGCAATCTCGGCAGCGTCTATCTCAAATGGCATCGTGCAAAGGATGCGGTCGCGCTGTACCTGCATGCGCTCTCGCTCGATCCGCGGCATTGGCCGTCGCGCACCAACCTCGTGCAAGCCTTGATCGCCACGCGCCAGATCACGCTCGCGAAACTGCTGCTGCTCGAACTCAACACCGAACGGCCGCGGGATGCGCAGCTCTGCCATCAGCTCGGCAAGCTCCATGCCGACGATGATGAGCTAGAAGCGGCGTTCGATTGCTTTCGCCGCGCCGTCTCGCTCCGTCCCGACGACGCCGACAGTTTTTACGGCATCGGCAATGTGCTGCAGAAAATGGACGACCGTGCCGGCGCCGAGGCGGCCTTTCTCCAGGCCGCGCGATTGCAGCCCCTGATCCGGCGCCCGGCGGCCCAATCGCCGGCGGCGTTTCGCGTGCTGGCGCTGTTTGCACCGTTCGCTGGCAACACACCGACGGAATATCTGCTCACCAGCCCGGCCTATGACGCCAACACGCTTGCTGTGTTCGACGGCCGTAATTACGACATCGACATGCTGCGGCAGAATGCGGATGTCGTGTTCAACCAGATCTCCGATGCCGATCAGGCGCAGGCGCTGTTGACACCGGTCGCCGAATTGATCGACCGGCTCGGCCTGCCCACCGTCAATCCACCGGACAAGATTCGGCAGACCGCGCGGGAGATCATCACCCGGCGGCTGAAGGATATTCCGGGCTGCCGGCTGCCGAAAGTCTTGCGCCTGCCGGCGGACATCAGCTCGATCACCGCGCTCGAGGCGGCGGCGACCTTCGCCATGCCGGTGCTGGCGCGGCCGGCCGGCACCCATGGCGGCGACGATTTCGAGAAATTCGGCAATCTGAGCGAGGTGGCCCGTTTCGTTCAACACCACCCGGGCGTCGAGCATTACCTGATCGAGTATCTCGACTACCGCTCGGCGGACGGTCATTTCCGCAAATACCGCTTCATCTTCGTCGGCGACGAGATCCTGCCCTATCATCTCGCCATCGGCACCGACTGGAAGCTGCACCACGACAATACCGACATGATCAACCACGCCTGGATGCAGCGCGAGGAAGAGGATTTTCTCACCGATCCATGGGCAGTTTTCGATCCCAACCACTACGACGCGCTGCGCGCGATCCGCAACATCGTCGACCTTGACTATTTCGGCATCGATTGCGGACTGGACGCCACGGGACAGCTCGTCGTATTCGAGGTCAACGCCTCGATGCTGGTGCACCAGCACAACGAGAATTTTCCCTACAAGGCGCTCTACGTCGAACGCATCCGGCTAGCATTCGATGCGATGCTGGAGAAGATGACGGCGGCGGGTGATTAAGCACCCGTAGCCCGGATGAGCGTAGCGACATCCGGAGTTACCGTGATCCGCATGTCGCTCCGCTCATGCGGACCACAAGGGTGGATCATAGGGTTAAACTTCCCAATCATTCCGCCGATCCCTGCCGCTCATAATACCCGGGCATCGCGTGCGGATCGATCGATCGTTCGGACCGTCGTCCAAGGAAGAAAACACCGCTGGCGGCGTCCGCGACGGCCCGGCCGCGGGCAAACCGGTCGAGGAACCGGAGCCAGAAGAAGGGGAGCGATATCAGCCGCGACAGGGCATTGCCTGCCCCCAGCGCGCGCGTGAAATAACGAATCGACCAGACCAAAGCGACGCCCGAACCGCCGACCGGCCCCGCGCTGATTTCCGAAAATCTGCGGAACAGCCAGCGATGGCCGCTCTGCGTGAAGCGCGAGAAATCATAAGCCTGCTCGTGCACCTGTTGCATGAACGGCGTCTCAGCGTAGACCAGTCCCGAAGCCCGCAGCACCCGGTGGATCTCCGCCACGACCGTTGCGGGCTCCAGCACATGTTCGAGCACCGCCTGGATCCAGACTCCGTCGAACACCCCGTTCGCGAACGGCAGCCGGTGGGCGTCGGCCAGCAGATGTGTATGCGGCGAGGCATATACGTCGATTCCGACAAGTTCGACCGACGGGTCGTTGTAGAGTTCGCCTGCACCGGAACCGATGGTGCCGCCGCCGATCACGAGCACGACAGGCCGCGCCGACGTTTCTTTCAAGAGAGCAACGAACTTCGCGCAATTCGCCGTGGCAATCGGATTTTCTCCCGATGTCACGCGGTGCAGACGCGAGCCGATGGATTGTTTGGCTACATCGCGCTCGATCACCGATCCGTTGTCGACCTGATAGGCCGATCGATGAAAAATGCTGGCGGCAAAATCGATCAGCACCGGCTGTCCATCGACGACCGGAAACGCGGTCTTGCTGAACTCGCACGCGACGCTGGAACATGACGGCTTGCGTTCCAGATCCCATATCGGCGAAAAACATCGGGGACAGCGAACGTTGTGCTGCCATCCCTCCGGTTCGGCGACAGGTTTTTCGCGACGAGCAGCAGAGAATTTCAATATCACACCTCACGCTGATGGATGAGTTGCCGGACCCGTTGCGGGAGGCAGCGTTGAAGCAGTTCATGCAATGCTATTTAGAACACCAGGACCGCGCAACCTTACCGGCGTACAGTGGCGATTGTTGGGAACCACAATGCTGACACGATTAGCCGTGCCGGGACGTGGTGCGTGCAGGAGAATTTTCTCAAGGACTTCCGGGTCATTACGACGCGCTGCGTGCGATCAGCGATGTCGGTCGCGCCACTCCGGTCTCCATACGTCCTCTTATTCGTCTTTGGTTGTCCCTTCCGCGCTGTCGATGAAAATTGCCAAGCCCTGCAGCAGGGCCTCCAGGCGATCCTCGCCGACCGAGAGCGCATAGCGGCGTTCAAGGTCGGCCATCACCTCCAGGCTGTCCAGCATCAAACGCTTCCCTGTGTTGGTAAGTTGCAAGATGCGGACGCGGCCGTCTTCGGCGTTTTTCCTGAGGCGGATGTAGCCCGCGCTTTCGAGCTCCACAGCCAGTCGCCCCATCGCCTGTTTGGTGATCCCTGCCCGCTCCGCAGCATCGGTGACCGTACTGCCGGCGAGGTCGATATTCGACAGCAGGGTGGTATGCGTGGAGCGCAGGTCGGCGTAGCCCCGGGCTTGCAGGCCATCGACGACGTGGCGGTTCACCAGCCGCGACGCGCGCAACAACAGCTGTCGCATATTCCGGCGCCGCCGCTCCTCGACCGCGGCCAGCAGGCGCGTGTCGCGCCGTCCTGAGGCTTGCTTCATATAGTAACCTTAGGTTATCTTCAATTCTGAACCTTAGGTTACCAACTAGCCCCGGAGCCGCGTCATGTCCAGCCAGCAAGCCTTTTCCGACCCCGATGACAGCAAGTGGATCACCGTCGATTTTCTGCCAGGCGTCGAACTGATGCCGCTGGCACAGCCGGTGCCCGGGGGGTCCATCCACCGTGCAAGGCTCGCCGCGGGCACCACCATCCCGGTACACACCCACCCCGCCGACGAGTATGTTCTGGTGTTGTCCGGCACGGTCGAGACCGGCGGCAGACGCTGCGAGATCGGCACATTCTGGACGACGCCGGCCGGTACCCGCCAAGGACCACATATCGCCATGACCGATGTCGAGTTGCTGACCGTGCGGCTCGGCGCCATGGGTCCGTTCGGCGAAGAATGAAGATTCACGAATCTTTGCAGGGTAATCTCCGCATCTTTTGCGGAGATTACCCTGCTATTCACCGCATCAACCGCCTGCCCTACTTCGCGCGCTGCATCACCGGCTTGTCGACCGGCCGTTTGGCGCCGCTGAGGTTGTGCGCGGTGTTGATCAGCGCGATATGGGTCAGCGCCTGCGGGAAATTCCCGGTCTGGCGCTTCTCATCGGAGTCATATTCTTCGGCGAGCAGGCCGAGATCGTTGGCGATGCCGACTACCCGGTCGAACAGGGCCTGCGCTCTGTCGATCTCGCCGGCCAGCACATAGGCGTCGGCGAGCCACAGGCTGCAGGCGAGAAACGCGCCTTCGATCGGCTGCTTTTCCTCGGAGATTTCGCGCGGGTCGTGCCGCAGCACGAAGCCGTCGCGCATCATGTGCTTTTCGATCGCTTCCAGCGTCCCCCGCACACGCGGATCCGACGCCGGCAGAAAGCCCACCGCCGGCAACAGAAGAATGCTGGCGTCCAGCAATGGCGATCCGTAGGATTCGACGAACGCATTCTGCCTGGCATCGAAACCATGGTCGCAGACGTCGCGATGGATGATGTCGCGCAACACCCGCCATTTCTCCAGCGGCGCCTTGAAGCCGAACTTTTCCGCGCTCTTGATGCCACGGTCGAACGCCACCCAGGTCATCACCTTGGAAGAGACGTAATGCCTGCCGTCGCCGCGCCGTTCCCAGATGCCGTGGTCCGGCTGGTCCCAGACCTCGGCCAGATGATTCAGCACCGTGCATTCCACCGACCAGGTGCCATCGTCGAGCTTGAGTTCGGCGATGCGCGACTGATGGAACGCGTCGATCAACTCGCCATAGACGTCGAGCTGCAGCTGGGCGTGGGCGGCATTGCCGATCCGGACCGGCAATGCGCCCTCATAGCCGGTAAGCCACGGCACTTCCCATTCCAGCAGCCGCCGCTGGCCCATGATGCCGTACATGATCTGCATGTCGGCGGGCGAACCCGCGACCGCCCGCAGCAGCCAGCTATGCCAGGCGGACGCCTCTTCGGTGTAGCCGCTGTTCATCAGCGCCAGCAGCGTGAACGTCGCATCGCGCAACCAGCAGAACCGGTAATCCCAGTTGCGCGCGCCGCCGAGCTTTTCCGGCAATGACGTGGTCGGCGCCGCGACGATGCCACCGCTCGGCGCAAAGGTCAGCGCCTTCAGCGTGATCAGCGAGCGCATCACGAGTTCCCGCGACAGGCCCTTATAGGTGCAGCGGCCGGACCATTCGGACCAGAACGCCTCGGTGTCCCGCAACGCCTGCTGCGGATCGATGGGTTCGGGAAGCGGCAGATGCGACGGCCCGTAAGTGAGCACGAAGGGTATCGTCTCGCCGGCACTGACTTCGAAATCGGCCACCGTGGTCA
>JAQGJF010000979.1 GCA_028290765.1 Tardiphaga sp. | reverse complement strand
TGTTCGAAACCGTTGTGCCAGTCGGGGTGTTCAAACCCGACCGCGAACACGGCATCGCCGGCGAAGGTCAGCCGATCGCCGCCGGACGCCAAACGGACCACGCTGTGCCCGGGGGTGTGGCCGCCGGTGCGAGTGACGACCACCCCCGGCGCCACCTCGTGCTCCTCCTCGAACGTCCGCAACCGGCTGCGGTACTCTTTCGCGAACCGCTTGGCGGTCGACCGAAGCGCGTCCGGAAATCCCGGCGGCATGGAGACGTGGGAAAAATCGGGCGCCTCCCAGAACTTGACCTCGGCGGCCGCCACGTGGATCCGCAGGTCCGGACGCAGCCGCTCCTTCACCCCGTCGACGAGAAGCCCGCCAACGTGATCCATGTGCATGTGGGTCAGCACCACATCGGTCACGGACGCAAGATCGATGCCGGCGGCCTCCAGTCGCATGATCAACTGTCCGGCCCGCGGCAAGTGCAAATCCGGATCGAGCCCCAGCCCGGCGTCGATGAGAATGGTCTGGCCGCCGCTACGCACCACGACCACGTTCAGCGCCCAATCGAAAGCGTCCGGCGGCAGGAACATGTCGTTCAGCCAGGCCGCCCGGACGGCCGGGTCGGCGTTGTGGCCCAACATTGCGGTTGGGAGCGGCAGCACGCCATCGCTGACCACCAGCACGTCGATGTCGCCGACGCGCACCGCGTAACGCGACGGAACCAATTCGTCAGGTTTCGATCTGCCGGGGTGTGAGGTGTTGTCCAGGCTCGTGTTTGTCTTCTGCATCATGGTCATTTTTGTCTCCTGCTTCATGGTAAGAATTCCTGGTTGGTATCGGTTAAGCAGGCCGCGCTCTTGTGCGAGAAGCACGGCCCATTTCGAGTGAGGTGCCTACACCTCGGTGACATGCTCCGGATCGGCCGCCGCCAGCGCCGCCGCACGCTCGGCCCGCGGCGGATAGATCCAGACGGTGTTGATCTCCTGCTTGGTCTTCTTGGCCACGGCGCCGACCAGCTCCACCTTGCGGTCCCAGCCGCGCGTAAACAGCGCGCCGGCTTCGCCGAGGTCGAGACAGGTGACGTATCCCTTCTGGTGATAGGGCTTGGTCGCAACGCCCAGCAGCTCGGCGGCGGCGTTGTTGCCGGCAAAGGCGCCCATCCGCGTGGCGTGCTGGCACGACATCAGCGCATAGTTGCCGACATCGTCGCTGGCTGCGCGAGCGGCATCGCCGGTGGCGAAGACGCCCGGCACCTGCGGTACGCGCAAATCACGGTCGACCAGCAGCCGGCCGAAATTGTCGCGCTCGGCGGGGATCTGCGCGGTCAGCGGCGCGGCGCGAATGCCGGCGGCCCAGATCACGGTCGCGCTTTCGATATGTTCGCCGTCGGAAAGCGTGACGCCGGATTTGTCCAGCGACGCGACCCCGACCCCGACCCGGGTCTCCACCCCGAGCTTGCGCAGGGCCTCCTCGATCACCGGCCGGGCCTCCGCGCCCATGTCCGGGGCGATTGCACCGTTGCGTTCGACGATGATGACGCGCGGCCTGGCGTCCTTGCCGAGGATCGCGCGGAGGCGGGAGGGCATCTCGGTTGCCGCTTCGATACCTGTGAACCCGCCACCGGCGACGACGACGGTATCGCGTGTCTTCGATGCCGGCCGATCCTTCAGGCCGTGCAGGTGCCGGTCGAGCGCGAGGGCATCGTCGAGCTGATCGACGCTGAAGCCGTGCTCGGCGAGGCCGGGAATGTTCGGACGGAACAGCCGGCTGCCGGTGGCCACAACCAGCCGGTCGTAGGCGATCGATTTTCGCGGAGCCTTGTTTAGCGGAGTCTTGTTTAGCGGAGTCTTGCCGGCGACGACTTCAACCCTGCGGGACCTGGTTTCGATCGACTCGGCGCTGCCTTGCACGTAGACGACATCGACGGCATCGAGGACCTCCTGCAGCGGCGCCGTCAGAGTCTCGGGTTTCGGCTCATAGAGCCGGGGGCGAACCACCAGCGTCGGCTCGGGCGCGATGAGCGCGATCTCGAGTGCCTTGGGCGAGACGCCCTGGATGTCGCGCAGGCGGGCAGCGGAAAGCGCGGCGTACATGCCGGCGAAGCCGGCGCCTATGATGACGAGTCTCATGGATTTACTCCTGTGGTTTGATTCTCTCGAAAATCCGCGCGTTACCGCCGCTGCAGCTCGTTGGCGGCAGCGATCGACGACGACGCGAAGGCGTGAAACGAAGGCGCCTGGACCCCTATGGAGGGGAGCAGTCGAGCATTGGCATGGGGCGTTCACATGCCGCTTGGCATCCTCGGGAACCGAGTGGCCAGCCGCGTTGAAAGACGATCGAGTGAGCGGGCTTCAGAGGCCAATTCTTGAAGATTTGGCCGCCGTCGTTGATCATGACGGCACTCATTAGATTGGTACCTTGAGCCGCTTGCGACGGATTTTCGGTTTCGTCGCCCGTCGCTGACGTGAAGCGAACCGTCAGTGAAAGTCCGTACACCAGGGCACTTGCGACGACCCTCCGTCGCGATGTGATTGCATGTCCGCCGACCAGGTTCTTCCAGGTCATTGTTCGTCTCCCTCTGTTGTTCGCGAGCACCGCGATGATCCTGATTTAGCGGACCAAACCCGTGACTGCCCCAGAGCGATTGACGTACCTGTAGAGAGATTGCTGCTTCTTGTTTATTGTTTAAGCATGATCTTATCCGAAAACCGGTATCCACTTTTCGGGATCATGCTCTAACGCACGCGCCTCCGCCAATCGCTCGGGGTTTCGCCGGTCAGCTTTTTGAACGCCGCGGCGAAGGCGGTCTGGGAGGAATAGCCAAGCGCCGCTGCCACGGAGACGACCGAGGCCTCGGTGTCGCGCAGCATGTTCATGGCCTGCTCGAGCCGGTATTGGCGCAGCCAGGCATGCGGCGAAAGCCCGGTGCTTTCCTTGAAGGCGCGACAGAAGTGGAAGCGCGACAGCCCGGCCTCCGAAGCGAGCGCCGCGAGCGAGACGTCCGCATCACTGTCCGAGCGCAAGCGTTCGATGGCGCGGAGCAGGACCTTCGGCGACAGCCCACCCATGGTCGGCTGAAGCGTGGTTGGCGAGCCGGTGTGCGCCGCCAGGACGCGCGTGGCCAGGAGGTCTATCAGCTGATGCCTGAACAGCGTATCCAGAGCCCCATTGCCCTCCAGGGCATCGGCCGCGGTCAGAATCAATCGGGATGTAATGGGGTCGGGATGTGCGGTTCGCTCCAGGAGTTCGGTCGATGCGGCCGTGTCGGCTTCGCGGGCAACGCGCTCGAGCATTGTGTGCGGAAGATAGAGCTGAACGACATCGACAGGTTTCGGAATATCCCACCGGGAGCTTGATCCTTCCGGAATGATGATCAAAACCCCGGGACGAAACGTTCCAATCGCAACCGATCTTCCTGATCGCCGCTCCATGCGCTGCATCGAACCGTTGTAAGCCATGATGACGTGATGGGTCATGGGCTCGACGACGTCGTGCAACGGGTCATGTTTCCAGTGGGCGATCCCGGCACCGGAAGAATCCAAGGCCAAGTGAGATGGCGTGGTCCCGAGCACACGGGCCATCTCCACATCGGCAGGACGCCCATCGGCAACCGGCACGTTGCTCCGGCGCGCCTCGGATGCGGCTCGCGGATGTTCCGGCGAAGCCTCGCGCAAATCCGGTTTATTCATGGTCTTGTGCTCGCGTTGCGGAAGCCCTGCGCTCCCGCCAATGAGGCGCGGAGCCGTTGCCTCCGGTGTGCCCGCAATCATGATCGCAAGCGCTGCACGACGGTATCGTGCGGCGAGTCTGATAACGCAGGTTCGGCAGACAGATCGACCCGTACTCTGGGATAGGATGGACGCCACGGCTGTTATCGCGCAGGCGACCGCCGCATGAAACGCAACTCCGGCCGCGTCGGAACGTCCGCATCCCGCAAGTCCTGCGTCGATCCGAAGCAGCACGCGTCGATTCCCACCGACAGCAGCAGTTCGCGAAGCGCGGCCCGGCCTCCTCGTCATCGTCCACGGTCAAGACAACAAGGCGGCCTGCCATGTCGGCAGCCATGTTCATGGAAAAGCGGGGCAAATGTGGTGAAGAAAATGAGCCTGCGAGTGCGGTTGCCGCAATCATTGCGCGCCTCCGGGTGCTTCGTTGCAAGTCGCCGTTGTCTTCCGCCGGGGGGTGTGACCCTCTCGCCGGGTGCCGCAGCCACCGTCAAATGGGGCCGGAGCGTTCGGCGCGTTCTAGGCCCGGTAGAAGTACGGTGTCTTTCCCAAAGCGGTCATGCTTTGCCCGATCCTGCTCCAAGCTCGAAATTGTGATCCATCCGTCCGGCCGCCTCGCGCGCGGCGAAGACACCAAGTGGACAAAATCACGTTGAAAACGCTCTGAAAATCGTTTCTCGCGCAACCGATCCGATGGCTGACACAACAGTTTCACGTTTCACGAGCAAGCCTAGACGGCCGTACGCCGAAACCCGATATTACGCCTTGATTGCGCCTTGGCCCCGCGCGATGGCGATGAGCCGCGCGATCCAACGCCACTGATGGAACAACCCTATGTCACAGACCGGTTTCTACGGTCAGAGCGTCCGGCAGTTCTTGCACCTGGAGCATGAGCCGCCCTCGCTGATCACGCGTTCTCTGCGCAACGCTGAAATCGCCGTCACCGAAACCCGGAATGATAACCCGGTGCCGACGCTTTCGGGCGCAATGGCTCCTGAGGATTCCTATATCGTCAGCCTGAAACTTCAAGATTACCCGGGCTGCGAGCTGTGGGAGCGCGGTAAGTGCGTCACCAAGACCGATGTCCGGGCGGGCGCAACCTACCTGTACGACATGAAGACCGATCCGCAATATGTCATCGACAAGCCGTTCCACTCGCTGCATTTCTACCTGCCGCGGCCGGCGCTCGACGGCATCGCCGAGCAGTCCGGCGCACCGCGCGTCGGCGAGCTCGCCTCTCCGGTCGGCACCGCCCATGACGACGAGGTGATTCGTCATATCGGCGGGTCGCTGCTGCAAGCGCTGCGCCGGCCGGCCGAGACCAACCAGCTGTTCATCGATCACATGATGCTGGCATTCACCACGCATGTCGCGCAGGCCTATGGCGGAATGCAGCACAGCGCCGCACCGATTCGCGGCGGTCTTGCCCCGTGGCAGGCGAAGCGCGCCCGCGAAAAGCTCGAGTCGGACCTCGGCGGGAAATTGCCATTGGCGCAAATCGCGGCTGAGTTCGGACTCTCGGTCAGCCATTTTTCACGCGCGTTCCGCGTCTCCACCGGCCTGCCGCCGCACCAATGGCTGCTGCAACAGCGCGTGAAGGCGGCCAAGCAGCTGCTGACCGTGCGCGACCTGCCGCTGTCCGAGATCGCGATATCGGCCGGGTTCGCCAATCAGAGCCACTTTACCCGGGTGTTCTCGGCTGCGGTCGGCGTCAGCCCGGGAGCCTGGCGCCGCGACACGTAAGGCAGCCCGGACAGCGAGACGTGAGCCGGGGCCATGCCGGACCTTTCGATCAGCGACGCTTTGCCAATGAGATGGAATAGGCGGCGCGGCGCGCCGCAAAGATCTCGTCCGGCGGCAGACCGATGCCTTCAGCGAGATTTGCCGGATCGAAGATCGACCCGTCGCAGGCATCGTCGGCTTCGAAGCCGGTGATGACGATCGTGCCCAGCCGCACCGCTTCGCGAGCGTCCTCATCCGGCCATCGGACGGTCACGTCCATTATGGGATCATCGGGGCGGCCGAGCAGCGCCATGACGTTGAACCGGACGTCGCCCGCGGCGATCCGGCTTTCCAGATCATCGTGCAGGAAGTCGGCCGGCTTCGCCTTGGCCTCCTCCGCGGTCAGCGTGACGTCGCGGCCGACCGGAGCGATCTTGAACTTGATGAAGCGCGTTTCGCCTTGCGCATTCGTTGCGGAAAAGGCGTGCACGCCCCAGTAGGTCGTGCCGGCAAAACTCGCGGGCAGCGGACGCGCGGCGATGTAATTTGCCTGATGCAGCGTTTCGGGATTGGCGGCGGAGAAGGCCTTGACCTTCTTCATGTCCGGCTTGCCGTCCGGCCCCGGAACCCGCGCCTCGAGGAACGCCAGCATCTGGCCGGGCGTCCGCGCAAAATGCACCGGAGCGCTTTGCGCCAGAATGTCCGAGCGATGGTCGTGGTCGCCGAGCCTGAAGCTGAAGCCGCGCAGCACCAAGCTGTTGGTGTCCGACACGTTCGGATGGCCGCCGCCCACCGAGAAGCGGGCCAGCACGCGCGACGGCCCGGTGAAGCTGCGGGATCTGGTGATCTCCCGCGCCTGGTCTGACGAGGCATAGGTGCCGCGAACGCATCGGCCCTTGGCGAAGCTGGCGCGCGCTTTGGACGGATCACCTGCCACCGCTTTCAGCGCGTCGACGATGGAGGCCGGCGTGGCGCCGGCGGGAGACTTGGGCGGAGACTTGAGCGGAGACTTGGGCGGAGACTTGGACATGGCGGAACCTTGGGCGCGAGCGTTGATGGGTTCTAGGGGCGGTGCAGGTCGGCGTCTTTCCCGAAGCGGCGATGCGTTGCCCGATCCTGCTCAAGGCTTGGTTCGCGAGGCACGATGCGCCTGGCGCCTTATCGGTTCTGATTGAATCAGAACCGAAGCTCCAGATTCTTGTTTTGACGTGTTTTCTACCGCAGATAAGTCTACGCAATCTGCGTAAACTTGATTGCTATGCGAACCGGCATCCACTTCGCTCGAAAACACTCTAGTGGCGCTACGCCGATATGAACGAAAGCAGCTCGGCGTTGACGAGGTCGGCATGGGTCGTGCACATGCCGTGCGGCAGCCTCGGGTAGATTTTGAGCGTGCTGTTCCTCAGCAGCTTCGCCGCCAGAGGCGCTGCATCGGCGACGGGCACGATCTGGTCGTCATCGCCATGCAGAACGAGCGTAGGCACAGCGATGCTCTTCAGGTCTTCGCTGAAGTCCGTCTCGGAGAACGCCTTGATGCCATCGTAATGGGCCTTGGCACCGCCCATCATGCCCTGGCGCCACCAATTCCAGATCACCGCCTGCGATGGCTTGGCGCCCGGGCGGTTGTAGCCGTAGAACGGACCGCTCGCGAAATTGAGATAGAACCGCGGCCTGTTGACGGCGAGCTGCTTGCGCAAGCCGTCGAGCACTTCCATCGGCAAGCCGCCGGGATTGGCGTCCGTCTTCAGCATCAGCGGCGGCACCGCGCTGATCAACACCAGCTTGGCCACGCGGTCCCTGCCGTGACGGGCGACGTAGCGCACTGCCTCGCCGCCGCCGGTCGAGTGGCCGACGTGGATCGCGTTGCGAAGACCGAGATGCTCAACGACGGCCGCGGCATCGGCCGCGTAGTGATCCATGTCGTGACCGTCGCTCACCTGGCTCGAACGGCCGTGACCGCGGCGGTCATGGGCGACGACGCGATAGCCCTTGCCGACGAAGAAGAGCATCTGGGTATCCCAGTCGTCGGAGCTCAGCGGCCAGCCATGGTGAAACACGATCGGCTGGGCGGATTTCGGTCCCCAGTCCTTGTAGAAGATCTGGACGCCATCCTTGGTGGTGACGAAGGCCGTAAAATCGGCCCTTTGATCGGGGGATGTCGCAACATCCGCGTCCTTGCCGATCGCCGAAGCGGAGCGAATGGTCAGCGAAACCCCGTACATGAGGGTGCTCGCGAGCAGCTTCCGCCGCGAGGTGTTCGCAGTCCAGCTGATGGGATTATTCAAGGTCATCGGTTCGCTCCGTGTCGTTGGCGTGGGCATGACGCGGATCTAGCAAGCCGGACCTACTAACGCCCCAGAGCGATTGGCGTCCCTGTAGAGCGATTGCTGCTAACGCGCGCGCAATCGCCAGTGGTTCGGGGTTTCGCCGGCCAGCCGCTTGAGCGCCGCGGCGCACCGCGCTCGCGCGGCGGCCGCTGGGGCGGAGCGAGCTCCGGCATTTCACCGGCTGGAACGACGGCCAGCCCGGGACCGAACTCAATTTCAAATTCTATCGTCAGGCCACCAACAAGATCGCCGGCATCTCGGATGAAGCGGCAGCGTTTCTCGGCGAGTTCTTCCAGAGGCTGATGAAATCAAGTTAAATTGGCAACATCAGCCCCGTCATTGCGAGCGAAGCGAAGCAATCCAGAAGCCAAAGAGAAGGACTGGATTGCTTCCTCCTTCGCTCTTCGAGCTTCGGCGGACGCGGTCGTCGCAAGAGCTCCTCGCAATGACGGAGTGAGCGATCCTGAATCATCCTGGACATAGGCGAGCGAAAGCGACGCCGTCCGCGCCCTGGACAGCGATCACGCCGCCCGCACCGAACTCAGGAACTTGCCGACCTCGCGCTTGAGGCGGTTGCTTTCGCCGGACAGCGACTGCGCCGCGGTCAAAACCTGCGCAGAGGCCGATCCGGTCTGGCTGGCGCCTTGCTCCACGTCGGCGATGTTGGAGCTGACCTGGGTGGTGCCTTGCGCCGCCTGCTGGACGTTGCGGGAGATTTCCTTGGTCGCGGCGCCCTGTTCCTCGACGGCGGTGGCGATGGTCGAGGCGATTTCCGACATCCGGCCGATGGTGTCGCCGATCTCCTTGATGGCGCCGACCGATTGCTGAGTGGCGTCCTGAATCCCGGTGATCTGCTGGCTGATTTCGCCGGTGGCCTTGGCGGTCTGCTCGGCCAGGAGCTTGACCTCGGAAGCCACCACCGCAAAGCCGCGGCCGGCATCGCCGGCGCGCGCCGCCTCGATGGTGGCGTTGAGGGCGAGCAGGTTGGTCTGGCCGGCGATGGTGTTGATCAGCTCGACGACGTCGCCGATGCGGGCGGCCGCTTTGGCCAGTTCGCCGACCCGGTCATTGGTCTTGCGGGCCTGGTCGACCGCCTCATTGGCGATCCGCGCCGATTCATGCACCTGCCGGCTGATCTCGTTGACCGAGGAAGACATTTCCTCGGTCGCCGACGCTACCGACTGCACGTTGGCCGAGGCTTCTTCGGAGGCGGCGGCCACCGCGGTGGCGAGTTCCTGCGAGCGTTCGGCGGTCGAGGCCAGCATGCCGGCGGATTGCTCGAGTTCGGTCGATGCCGACGACACCGTTTCGACGATCTCGCCGATCATGGCTTCGAATTCGCCGGTGATGGCGTCGACGCGCTGGCCGCGCTTGATCTTTTCGTCTGCCTCGCGCGCCGCGGTGGCATCCATGGCCTTCTTGGCAATCAAGGCGTCCTTGAACACCTGAAGCGAGTCCGCCATCACGCCGATCTCGGTCTTGAGACCGCGATGCGGCACATCCGCGGTCAGATCGCCGGCGCCGAGCGTCTGCATCGGCTTGACGATGGAGGCAATGCCGCGGGAGACGTCGCGGACGAGGATGATGCCGACGACAAGGCCGAGGACGGCCGAAGCGCCGAGGATGATCGCCAGCGTCGTCAGCGCCGAGTGATAATTGTTGGCGGCGGTTTCCCCCGCGCGATCGGCGCCCTGCTTGTTCAGCTCGACGTCCTTGATCAGGATGGCGTCGGCTTTCATGGCGATCGGCAGCAGGACCTTCTCGTTCATCTCCTGGGCTTCGCGCGGTATCTTGCCGACGCTTTTTTGCGACAAGGCCAACACGTCCTGCGCGCCCTTGGCGTAGATGTCCCATTGCTCGCGCCAGGTGCCGTAGAGTGCCCGTTCTTCCGGCGACGTGATCATCTTTTCATAATCCGCGCGGGCCTTGGCGAGCCGGCCGGCGCTGGCCTGCAGCCGTTTTTCCACGCCGGCCTTTTCTTCGGCGGTGTCCGACAGCATGTGGGCGCGAATGACGTTGCGGTAGGAATTGATTTCCGCCCGCAGGTCGCCGAGCGCCCTGACGCTGGGCAGCCAGTCGGTCTGGATCTCGGTCGCGCTGGCGTAGATCGCCTGCATTCTTACGACCGCGAACAGCCCCATGCCGGTCATGGCGAAAAGCAGCGAGCAAATGACGATCGTGATCTTTGCGCGAATGGAGAATTGAGCGAGCATGACGACGATTCCTGGCTGGTGATCGCGGGAGGCCGGTCGTTGTGGCCTGTCGGGGGCCGGCATTGGGGTACCGATCGAGCCTACGGGAAATAGGTTGCACAAATTGTAAATGCCGCGGCTCGCAATCCCGATTTTTCGGATTTTCATCTCGTGAAAATCGGTCTGAAGGCGCGCAGTTGTCGTTGCGTCACAACGGTTTCTGCCACAGCGTCTTTTCGATAGCGCCGGACGCCAGCTTGAGCACTTCGACGATTTCCTCCTCGCGCCGCGGTCCGAGCCGGCGGCGCACCGCGGCAATGGTGATCGCCGCGGCGGGCCGACCGTCGAGCGCCCGGATCGTCGTCGAAATCGCCTTGGTGCCCTGCACCAGCCCGGGTTGGTGGAGGCAATAGCCCTGCCGCCTGGTCGCCGCGACCTGCTCCAGCGCGCGTGCCGGCGTGGTGCGATAGAAGCGAAATCTCACCTGATTGTCCGATACGATCCGGCGCGCTTCGAGCGCCGGCAAGGCCGCGAGGATGGCGATGCCGGCGCTGCTCACTCCCAGAGGCCGCCGCGCCCCGACTTCGATCGACAGCACCTGGATCGGATAGGTGCCGATGCGGCGCGCCACGCATAGCGTGTCGAGCCCGGTCCGGACCGTCAGGAACAGCGTATCGCCAACCTGCTCCGAGACCTTTGCGAGATAAGGCTCGGCGGCGGCCAGCAGCGGGGAGCGGGATTGGCGTGCCAGCGCCAGTTCAGGCACCTGCCGGCCAATGACGTAACGTCCGCTTTTCTCGCTCTTCTCGACGATGCCTTCTTCGATCAGCACGTGAAGGATGCGATGCGCGGTGGGACGGGTGAGGCCGGTGGATTGCACGACCTCGGCGAGAGGCACGCCTTCTTCACGGCCGGTCGCCAGAATGCGCAGAACGCCCAGCGCCCGCCGGATCGCCTGCGCGCCCTGTCTCGGCGCCTGACCCGCGGGGCCGGACCCGCGTAACCGGCTATTCACCATCGGAAACTTCTCTCGCGGCCAATGTCCACATTATGGACAGATTACGCGAAATTCGATCGACCTGTGAAGCGCCGTGCGCCACGGTTGCGGCAATAATCGATCAGGGAGGATGCGATGAGATTTTTCGCAATGGCGTGCGTCGTGGCCGCGGCATGGTTTGCCGGTCCGGCAGCCGCCGAGCAGTGGCCGGCGCGCACCGTGAAGCTGGTGGTGCCGTATCCGGCCGGCGGCAATGTCGACGGCGCCGCCCGCATCGTCGCCAACAAACTGCAGGAAGCCCTGGGCCAGACCTTCATCGTCGAGAACAAGGCCGGCGCCGGCGGGCTGATTGCCGGCGAGATGTTCGCGAAGTCGGCGCCGGACGGCTACACCCTGTTCGTCGGCGCCAACGGGCCGGTGCTGTTCGCGCCGGAGATCGCCAAGCGCGACGCCTATAGCTGGAAGCGGGATTTCATCCCGATCTCCTCGATCTCGATGACGC
>JAQGJF010000962.1 GCA_028290765.1 Tardiphaga sp. | reverse complement strand
TGTCGAGGCGATGCTGATTGACGGTGGTCGCGCCATAACCGACGCCGAGATCGAGCCAGCGCTGAAGAGGCTCGAACCTGCCCGTGGTGCGCAACAATCGGTTGCGATCGTCGAAGACGAGGCCGCGATCCGCGCCATAGGCGCGGAGGCGGGATGGGGAATCGAAGGCGGGGTCGTAGGTGATGGCTGCGACGTTGAAGCTGCCTTGCAGCGCCTGCTTTGCAAAACGCTTCTGCAGCCGTGCGAGCTTGGTGATGGTGAGCGAGCATTTGTTCGGGTTCATGCAGCGTGTGTAGAAGAAAGCCAGGACGCCGGGCCGCCCGAGAAAGAAGTCGCCGAATGAGAATATGGCGCCGTCCTGATCCTGCAGTTGCGTCGCTTGGATGTCGAAGCCGACATCCCTGATGTCGAAGCCGACATCCTGGATGTCCAAGCCGACCGGTGACGCTTCCGCGGCTTGCTTGAGAGCGATCGGAGCGGGCCGCCCGCCGCAGCAATGAGCCTGCGCCGGACTATCGCGCAGCGATATCGCAGCGAGTGCTTTTTCGATCTCGGCCCGCACCTGGGTAGAGAAGCCCGGCGGGCGTTGCGCGAGCATGGCCTTAAGCTCTGCTTCCGCTTCTCGGCCGTGCGAACCAAGCCAGGCCAGTGTCCGAAACAACTCTATCAACGCCGTCGTCGGCGGTTCAGCGGTCCAGGCATCGGCACTGCGATCGAAGCAAACCACGTCGTCGGACGACCGAATGCGATCGATGGCGTCGAGCAGCAATTTTGCGACCTGCCCGGGCCGGTCGTGGGCGCCGCGCAGCGCCTTCGCCGCGGCGGCCACCACGTAGGAATTGAGGCCGATTTCCAGTTCCTCGACGACGTAGGGCAAGGCGGCAGCCGGCAATTGGCTGGTCTCGAAACTTGCCAGGATATAACCGCGCAGGCGCTCGGCTTCGCTGCTGCCGCGGCCTGCATAAACGGGCGATTGTTCAGCAAGTAGACCGACCAGCGCGTCCACGTCGTGTGACTCGCGAAGCGCATCGACTTCCGCGAAAGGATCGATGGACGCGACGGCTTCGATCGCGCGCATGGGTGATCCCTCAGGAGCGGCCCAAAAAGCGACCGGCCGCGGCGCGCAGATTCGTCAACGGGCTCTGGGCGCCGAGAGTCTTGACCGCGTCGAGGAACTCGGCGTTGTCGCGAATGACATGATGCAGCGGCGTATTGGCGAGCGCGCCGAGCGCCGAAGCGCGGATATCCTCGAAATCGCTGTGGTCCTTGACGATATTCTGCGCCACCTCCGCGAATTTCTGCGGATTGAGAAAATTCAGGCCGGTAGCGCTCAGGGCCCGGAGGCTGCGCGGCTGCGACTTGTCTTCCAGCAATTTTGCGAACAGATCCTGCGACTTCGCGTCGGTCGCAAGCACCCGCAGCGCCGCCTCCTTGGTGCCGAGATCGACGGCCTTGTGGAAAATATCCAAAGCGAGGTCGGCAAGATTGGCGTGATCGTCGTAACTCAAGAGCTGCAGCGCGGTCGCCGCCGATACCAGCGCGGATTGTGGTGATTGCAGCCCGCTCCGCAGCCGCTGCTGCGCATCCGGATCCTTCTCGACCGCGAGAATCGCCAGCGCGCCTTCGCACAATTCCGGAGCCGTGCCCGGTTGCGCGAGTTGGCGCAAGGCGTTGAGGAAAGCGACACGGAACGGCGCGAAAAGTTCGCCGAGGAATCGAGCTGCACTGATCGCCTTCAGCGCGGCGATACGAACCGCGAGGGGCTGCGCGGCATCGAGCAATGTCGCCAGCAGGGCCGGAATCCTTTCGCCAAGGTCGCCGCGCGCCGGGGCGCTGCGCCGTGTCGCGGTGGTATCATCCGCCGCCGCGGCTGACCGACGCGGAGTGCTGTTTGGACCTGCCGCGTTGGCGGCGAGTTCGGCCTCGTAGGCCTTCCGATAATCGTTGACGTCCATTTCGTTCACCCGCTTATCGCATTTTATATGGGATCACGTTCCGCCGGCCACAACCGTCGGCGGAAGCTGGAACGGCACATCGTCGTAAGCATAGCCGAGTGCTTCGCCGCCGCTAACCGCCAAATGGTCCATCATCGCTTCCACCTTCGGTGTTGGCCCCGGAGCCGGCGTCGCCGCGCTGTTCGGGAAGCGGCCGCCGGGAGCGGTGGTTGGGCGAGGGCGGCCGGTAATGCCGTTCCAGGGCCACATCGTGTCGCCGAGATGGTGGCCGATGTGGCTTTTGGGGGTCGGGGCAAAGGCATCGGGATCGGTGGACCGCGCGTGATGCTTGATCCACTGCCATTTGGCCCACAGCCGGTCGACATTGGCGTGCAGCATGAAGAACAGCGGATCGCGCACGGCGGTTCCGATGTGAAAGATCGAGCTCGGCTCCGTGAAGCTGACATGGGCGCTGCCATGGGGATCCATCTCCATGCCGGAATCCCCGGTGGCGAATCCCGTGTAGTCGTCGCCGAGATTGATGGTCGTCAATTCATCGATCACATGGGCCGGATCGTTCAATCCAAAATCCAATCCGCGTGTGATGCCGAGATGATGGTCGGTGACCCATTGTTCGAGCGCGTGTCCGGGGCGGAAGACCACGGCGTCGCTGGAATTGGATTCTCCCATGAAATCCCGGGTGAACAGATTGGGCGCGGGCTTGTCGAAACGCCAATAGGGAAGGGCGATCGTCGCGTCGATCGCCTGCAGGGCGCGCTCGAGGTCCAGCACATAGGCACGGTGCCACGGCAGAAAGCCGACATCGCCATGCATTTCGCGGGTCGTCGCATCGGTGTGCATGTCGCGAAAATCGCGATAGGCGCCCTGGCCCCGCGCATTCAGGGTGCCCAGCGCCGCCAGATAGCGATCCCGCTCCGACGCCGGCAAATTCTGCGCGTTCTTGCGAATCCGGACCATGACGGCCTTCGAGCCCAGCACGTTTCCGGTGGCCTTGTCGGCTGCCTCGAGCACTGCATCGCTAAAGGCGGAACTGGGCTTTTGAAATTCTCCCGCGATCCAGAATGGGACCGGCCGGCCGTCTCCCGGCAAGCTCAGCGTGAGGCTCGAGGTGCCCTGATCGGAGCGAACCGTATCGAACACCAGGCCGCCGACCGTGCCGGCACTGCGCAGGATGACCTCGGCGTCAGCGCCGCTGCCACCGACTATTTTCGCTGTCGCCTGTACCGGGGTCCAGGTGAGAAAAACCCGGCCCTGCGGGTCGGCACCGTGAATATCGATCTGGACGTTCATGTTCGCGGCAACTCCCACGCACAAACGGCGAATGCTTCAAGTTCACAAAAGGCGACAGAAGAATAAATTCAGGAAATCAGCGCCATAGGCGGAGCCGGCGAAACCGCAGCCGCCCATGGCGACGATGATACCCTAGATTGTAACCCGTTTCGGCGCAACGTTGTGTTAAATAGTTCACATGCGCGTCGAGGAGACTATGTCGCCTGCCGCGCCCGCTTGACGTCCGGAGGCGTCGCTTCTTCGACCAGCGCGGCGAGCGCGTCGGCGAGCGGCAGCACGGTCTGGCCTTCGCTGCCAAGACGGCGGACCGACACCGTGCCGTTCTCGGCTTCTTTCTTGCCGACCACCAGCATCGCCGGAATTTTCGCCAGCGAATGTTCGCGGACCTTGTAGTTGATCTTCTCGTTGCGCAGGTCGAGGTCGATGCGCAGGCCGGCGCGCCGCGCCGCGGCCGCGACCAGCGTCGCGTATTCGTCGCCTTCCGAGGTGATGGTGGTGACGACCGCTTGCGTCGGCGCCAGCCAAAGCGGGAAATTGCCGGCGAAGTGCTCGATCAGGATCCCGATGAAACGCTCCATCGAGCCGCAGATCGCGCGGTGCACCATGATCGGCGTCTTCTTGGAACCGTCGGCGTCGATGTAGAACGCGCCGAAGCGCTCCGGCAGATTGAGGTCGACCTGAGTGGTGCCGCACTGCCAGTCGCGGCCGATGGCGTCGCGCAGAACGTATTCGAATTTGGGACCGTAAAACGCGCCTTCTCCGGGATTGATCGCGGTCTTGATGCGTCCGCCGGATTGGGTTTCGATCTCGCGCAGCACCGTGGCCATCACGCGTTCGGCATGATCCCAGCTCTCGTCGGTGCCGACACGCTTTTCCGGCCGCGTCGACAGCTTCACGACGATATCGCCGAAACCGAAATCCGAATAGGTCGACAGGATCAGATCGTTGATCTTCAGGCACTCGTCGGCGAGCTGCGCTTCGGTGCAGAACACATGGGCATCGTCCTGGGTGAAGCCGCGCACCCGCATCAGCCCGTGCATCGCGCCCGACGGTTCGTAGCGATGCACCATGCCGAATTCGGCGAGGCGCAGCGGCAGGTCGCGGTAGCTCTTCAGGCCGTGCTTGAAGATCTGGATATGGCCGGGGCAGTTCATCGGCTTGAGCGCGAACCAGCGCTTGTCCTCGGCCTCGTCGCCAGCCGATTGCGCCGCGAACATGTTCTCGCGGTACCAGTCCCAGTGGCCGGAGGTTTCCCACAGCACCTTGTCGAGAATCTGCGGCGCGTTGACCTCGTTGTAGTCTCCGGTGAGCCGGCGGCGCATATAGGCGACCAGCGCCTGGAACACCGTCCAGCCCTTGGCGTGCCAGAACACCACGCCGGGGCCTTCTTCCTGGAAATGAAACAGATCGAGTTCACGGCCGAGCTTGCGGTGATCGCGCTTCTCGGCTTCTTCGATCTGCTTCAGATAGGCGTCGAGATCCTCCTGCTTGGCGAACGCGGTGCCATAGATCCGCGTCAGCATCGGATTGTTGCTGTCGCCGCGCCAATAGGCGCCGGCCACCTTCATCAGCTTGAAGGCGTTGCCGATCTTGCCGGTCGACGTCATGTGCGGGCCGCGGCACAGGTCGAACCAGTCGCCCTGGTAATAGATCTTGATCGGCTCGCTGCCGGGAATGGCGTCGACCAGTTCGACCTTGAACATCTCGCCCTTGTCGCGGAACACCTGCTTGGTCTTTTCGCGATCCCAGACGTCCTTGGTGAAAGGTTTGTCGCGCGTGATGATTTCGCGCATCTTCTTCTCGATCGGCGCGAAATCCTCCGGCGTGAACGGCTCGTTGCGGAAGAAGTCGTAATAGAACCCGTTCTCGATCGTGGGTCCGATGGTGACCTGGGTGCCCGGCCATAGCGCCTGCACGGCTTCCGCCAGCACATGCGCGGCATCGTGCCGGATCAGTTCCAGCGCGCGTGGGTCGTCGCGGTTGATGAATTCGATTTTGGCATTGTGGTCGATCGGGTCGGAAAGATCGCTGACCACGCCATCCAGCGCCATCGCCACCGTGCGCTTGGCCAGCGACGGCGATATGCCCTTGGCGATGTCGAGGCCGGTGATGCCCCGGCCGAACTCGCGCTGCGCGCCGTCCGGAAAGGTGAGGCTGATCTTGTTCTGGTCGACGGGGGTGAGGTTGGCGAGGCCGAACTGGAATCCTGAGGCCGGCGCGTTCTTGTCTGGCATGGTCATCTCCTGTGGCTCACTCCTGCGAACGAGCGCAGGTAAGCGGGAAACAGCGGTATAGCAGCGGATTCGGGCATCGCAACCGGGCAATCCCAAAAAATCGTGGTTTTGCGTCCGATCGCAAGATCCTCGCGGTGTTGGCTCATATTGGTTTCCGAGTCCGCTGCGACAGCCTGTGGAGGCTATTGCGAAATAGTCTGTCGATTTCTTGTGGCGCCGCGAATCGTTCATAGCTGGCGTGTGATGTCCCGCCGCTTCGCTCCCACCGCCTTGAT
>JAQGJF010000952.1 GCA_028290765.1 Tardiphaga sp. | reverse complement strand
TTGGCCAGCACCTGGGCCTGCCCCAGCACCTGCTCCGGCGTCACGATGCGGCTGAAAAAGCCCCAGCGCTCGCCCTCCTCCGCGGTCATGAAGCGGCCGGTGTAGAGCAGTTCCGAAGCCCTGGACTGGCCGATGATGCGCGGCAGGATGGCGCAGGCGCCCATGTCGCAGCCGGCCAATCCGACCTTGTTGAATAAAAATGCAACCTTGGTGCCGGTCGCCGCCAGCCGCAGATCCGACGCCATCGCCATGATCGCACCGGCGCCGGCGCAGATGCCCTCTACCGCGGCAACGATCGGCTGCGGGCAGGCCCGCATCGCCTTGACCAGGTCGCCGGTCATCCGCGTGAAGGCGGTGAGGCCCTTGGTATCCATCTTGACCAAGGGTCCGATGATCTCGAACACGTCACCCCCGGACGAGAAATTGCCGCCGGCGCCGGTGACCACAACGGTCTTCACCGCGTCGTCCATGGCGCAGGCACGAAAAAAATCCGTCAACTCGCGGTAGCTCTCGAAGGTCAACGGATTCTTGCGCTCCGGCCGGTTCAGCGTCACCTTGGCGACGCCGTCGCCCACCGCGAGCAGGAAATGTTTCGGCGAAAAATCCGCCAGCGGCAGCGTGACGGGATTGGCGGGTTGGCTCATGGGAACTTCCTCGACATCGATGGTTTCATTCATATTGGGTTGACGCCGTGCGGATCAGACTTCCCCGCCCGCAACCGCAATGGCCTGGCCGGTGATCGATCCGGCGCTATCGCCACACAGCCACAGCACGGCATCGGCAACCTCCTCCGGCGTCACCAGCCGGCCTTGCGGATTGTGTTTGGCGAATTCGGCCAAGGCTTGTTCGCGGCTGCGCCCGGTCTTGCTCATGATATTGTCGATGCTGCCACTGATCAGATCGGTGTCGGTGAAACCCGGACATACCGCGTTCACGGTGACGCCCGACGTCGCCAGTTCCAGCGCCAGCGAGCGCACCAGCCCGACCACCGCGTGCTTGGCCGCACTATAGGCGCTGACATAGGCGTAACCCTTGAGGCCGGCGGTGGAGGCGATGGCGACGATGCGGCCGTGGCGGTTCTGCTTCATCGCCGGCAGCACCGCCTGAACCGCATGAACGACGCCCATGAAATTCACGTCCATCATCTGGCGAAACAGCGCGGCATCGGATTTGACGAATGGCGCCGAGACGGCAGCGCCGGCATTGGCGATCAGCATATCGATCGGCTGGCGCTTGGCGGCTTCCGTGATCGCGGCATTGACCGACGCCTGATCGGCGACGTCGGCTACCAAAGCGGCATGCGCCAGACCGGCGGCAACCACCTCATCCAGCGTGGCGCGGTGGCGGCCCAGCACCGTGACCGTGACGCCCGCGCGCGTCAGGCCGGCCGCTATGGCACGGCCGATGCCGCGACCGCCACCGGTGACGAGGGCGTGGGAGGAGCGTGACAATCCGGACATGTGCGGCCTCCCTCCAGTGTTTCGGAACGTTCTGTGGATATATTTTAGACTTCAAACTTTTGCAACAAAGCAACGCGCTGGGACCTCATCCTGAGGAGCGCGCTCTTGCGCGCGTCTCCCGCGACAACGGCGAAGCCGTTGCGCGTGGATGGCGGCACGCGCGGCGCTCGTGGTTCGAGACGGCGCAAGGGCGCCTCCTCACCATGAGGACTCTGCCGATGTTGCCGGCTTGACACTCACCGCCTCACCGCTAGCTTCACCGCAGTTGAGTTGCACAGCAAAGGACCATCTCATGGCGGCGCTCGAAAAAGGCATCACGCAAAGCGGACAGGGGTATGGCGGCAAGACCTGGAATATCCTGGGCCAGGTCTATTTCCCAAAAGCCGTCACCGACTCCACCTTTGCGTTCGAGACCAACAGCGATCCCGGCCAGTTCGTGCCGGTTCATATTCATCCCACCCAGGAAGAATTCATCCTGGTGCAGGATGGCATCCTCGACCTGAAGCTCGATGGCGTCTGGGTGCAGGCCAAGGCCGGCGACCTGGTGCGGCTGCCGCGTGGCATTCCGCACGGCTATTTCAACAAGTCCGACAAGCCGGCGCGAGCGCTGTTCTGGGTCTCGCCGACGCAGAAACTGGAAGCGCTGTTCAACCAGTTGCACAATCTCAGCGACGTCGCCGAGATCGTGCGGATTTCCGCCGAGCACGAAGTGAACTTTTTGCCGCCGGAAGCCAACGAGTAACATCAGAGTATAGCCCGGATGAGCGGAGCGACATCCGGGATTCACGGAACGTAAGCGCGATCCCGGGTATCGCTCCGCTCACCCGGGCTACGAGCGCGGGTTTTGAGAACCGCCACAAAAAATTGCTTCAAACCTAAAACTATCGCTTTTCATATAAAATCACCCTGCTAGGATTGGCCATCAGACGGAGACGCCCGCGTGCCCGATCTTGCGCCGATGACGACAACGGATGGCCGCTTCGGATATGAGGCGGCGGGCGATCCCAGTGCGCCGCCGCTGGTATTCCTGCACGGCATCGGCGGCGCCGCCCGCGGCTGGCGCAACCAGCTCAACACCTTTGGCGACCGGTACCACGCCATCGCCTGGGACATGCCGAATTATGGCGGCTCGGCGCCGCTGGGGCGCGTCAGCATCCCGACGCTCGCCGATGCGCTACGTGATTTCCTGCAGCAGCTCGGCGCGACAAAACCCCGCCTGGTCGGGCATTCGATCGGCGGCATGATCGTGCAGCAATTGCTGGTTCAGGAGCCGGGCATCGCCGGCGTGGTGGTGCTGGCGCAGACCAGCCCGGCATTCGGCCGCTCCGATGGCGACTGGCAAAAGACCTTCATCGAGGCGCGACTCGGCCCGCTCGACCGCGGCGAGACCATGGCCTCGCTGGCGCCGTCGCTGGTCAAGGAACTGATCGGCGACGATCCTGACCCGCAGGGCGTCGAACTGGCGTGCGATTGCATGGCCGCCGTGCCGGAAGCCGCCTATCGGGCGTCGATGCTGGCGCTGATCGGCTTCGATCTGCGCGCGGCGCTGAAAAACATCGCGGTGCCGACGCTGCTGCTGTCGGGCAGCAAAGACAACAACGCGCCGGCGCCGATGATGGCCAAGATGGCGACCTACATTCCCGGCGCGCGCTATGTTGAACTCGAAGGCGTCGGCCATCTCGCCAATATGGAACGGCCAAAAGCCTTCAACGCCGCGCTCGACCGCTTCCTGAACACCACCGGGACCCCCGCATCATGACCTCTCCAGCCGCCAGAACCAGACTGAACATCGACGGCGTCGCGTTGGACGACCCGATTTTCGATCCCGAGGCGTTCCTCCTGAGCGAGGAACAGGCCGGGATCATCACCAGGGCGCGCCATCTCGGCCAGACGGTGTTTGCGGAGCGCGCGGCGCAATGGGATCGCGACGCGGTTTTTCCGGCGGAGAACTACAAGGACCTGCATCGCACCGGCCTGCTCGGCATCGCCATCCCGAAAAAACACGGCGGCCTCGGCGCCGCCTCCCAGACCTATGCGATCGCGGCCGCCGAGATCGGCCGTTATTGCGGCGCCACCGCGCTGACCTGGAACATGCACGTCTGCTCGACGCTGTGGTCCGGCCCGCTCGCCGACGATCTCGACATGGACGACGCCACCCGCGCCGATCAGGAGCGCCGCCGCGCCATCCACTACAAGCGCATCATTGAAGACGGCGCGATCTATTCGCAGCCGTTCTCGGAAGGCGGCGCGGCGGCAGCCGGCGGCGTCGCGTTCGGCACCGAGGCAAAGCCGGTCAAGGGCGGCTGGATCGTCAACGGCAAGAAGAACTTTGCGTCGCTGTCGGGCCATGCCGATTATTACGGCGTGCTGTGCACCGAGATCGCCGAGGGCGCCGAGGCCTCGCGCCGCAACACGCTGTATCTGGCGCTTCCCGCCA
>JAQGJF010000870.1 GCA_028290765.1 Tardiphaga sp. | reverse complement strand
ACGGCATCGACGTCGTCTACCCCGTCGACCGGAAGGCTGAATGAACAGTAGCTATTTGTTGCCCTTTGCGTGTAATATTTGAACATCGCAACGCAGCCGTTTTGCGTGAATTGCTTTTACGGTCGATGTCCAAATAATGCCTCGAAAACTTAGAACGACCGGCGAACTTCCCTTCGAGCGGATCCAGACATCCCGCGTTTTTGAAGAGGTCACGGCGCAAATACGCCAGATGATCATGAGCGGGAAGCTGAAGCCCGGCGACCGCCTGCCGGCGGAGCGGGATCTTGCCGCGCAGCTTGGCGTGAGCCGCAGCAGCATCCGGGAAGCGCTGCGCGGGCTCGAAATCGCCGGTCTGGTCAAGCTGTACAAAGGCGGGTCCGGCGGCGCCTTCATTGCGCAACTGACGTCCGAAGTCGTCGTGACCGCGCTTCAGGACATGTTTCACCTCGGAACGATCACGCCACAGCAATTGACCGACGCACGCCTGTGGATCGAGGCTATCGTAGTTCGGGTTGCGATCGAGCGGTTGACGGAAGTCGACCTGGCCTTGATGGAAGTCAATCTCAACGACGCCGAGAAGGCATTTGCCGCCGGCAATTTCGAGGCCTGTGCCCGGCTCAGTTTCGAATTCCATAACATTCTCGCCCGGACCACCCAGAATCCCGTTCTGATCGCCAATGTCAGCGGCATGATCAATATCATGCATCACTACATCAGCATCATCGGTCCGCCGCAGAGCAAGCACATCCTGAAATCCCGACGGCGTTTCATTTCCTACCTGCGCGAGCGCAATGTGGCGCTGGCGGTAGCCGAAATGGAGGATCTTCTGCGGCGCGCGCACCGGCATTATCTGTCGCAACTTGAAAAAGCGGCGCCGCCGTCCAGCAAGAAGAGCTCGGCCGCCTAGAGCATGATCCGGAAAAGTGGAAGCCGGTTTTCCGAAAAGATCATGCTCAAACAAAGAGAAAACGCCAGAGCATGATTCAACTCAGTTGAAGCATGCTCAAGACATCTACGTTCTATATCGCACTGTACTCGCTCGATGTCGCGTGTCCGGCCAGCCATCTTTCCGCTTCGAGCGCCGCCATGCAACCCATGCCGGCGGCTGTAACGGCCTGACGAAATTGCGGGTCTGCGACGTCGCCCGCCGCGTAGACACCCTCGCGCGACGTCAGCGTTGACCATGGTCCAATGCGAATATAGCCGCGGTCGTCCAGGTCGAGCATCCCGCGAAACAAGGACGTCGCAGGGTCATGCCCGATCGCCACAAACACCCCTTGAACGGCCAGACATTGCAAGTCGCCGGTGGTGGTGTTCCTGATCCGCACGCCATTGACCGCGTTCAACCCGCCGTTCCCGGCCTCGCCGACGATTTCGTCAACGATGCTGTTGCGCATCACGGCGATCTTCGGATGCCCGAACAGCCGATCCTGCAGGATCTTCTCCGCCCTGAATTTCTCTCCGCGGTGAACGACGGTCACCTTGGTGGCGTGGTTCGTCAGGTAGAGTGCTTCCTCGACGGCGCTGTTGCCGCCACCGACGACAGCGACTTCCTTGCCCCGGAAAAAGAAGCCGTCGCAGGTGGCGCAGGCGGAAACGCCCGCGCCCCGCAGCAGCGTTTCGCTTTCCAGGCCAAGCCAGCGCGCCTGAGCGCCGGTCGCGATGATCACCGCGTCGCCCCAATAGACGTCGCCGGATTCGGTAAGGGCGCGAAACGGCCGCTGGTCGAAATCGACCTGGGTGACGGTATCCGACTTGAGGATAGCTCCGACCTGTGAAGCCTGACCTGCCATCTCGTCCATCAGCCACGGGCCTTGAACGGCCGTGGCGAAACCGGGGTAGTTCTCCACCTCGGTCGTGATCGTCAGTTGGCCGCCCGGTTGGCTGCCCTGGAGGACGATCGGTCCAAGGTTGGCGCGCGCGGCATAAATCGCCGCGGTGTAGCCAGCCGGGCCGGCGCCGATTACCAGAACTCGGGTGTGAAAATCCGCCATTGCCGTCAGCTCGCCTGTCCGTCGTTGGAGCAGTCCGAATTGCGCATGGAGGGCGGCCTCGATCTTGACGTCCGATGGTCTGACCAATAACACTCGAGGAGCATCTGTCAATCATCGTGTATCCATCAGGCCGATCTCTGATGTCGAACCCGAGGCCCGATCATGAGCAGCCCGTTGGAGCCCGCTCCGAGTGACGAAGAGAGGCAGATGCTGCGCGATGCCGTGCGCGGCTTCCTCGCAACGCGTTGGTCGCTGACGGACGCCAGGGACTGGCCGGCCAAGCCCGAAGATTTCGCGATATTCTGGCGAGACATCACGGCGCAGGGGTTGATCGATCTGGGCACCGATCCCGCCAATGGCGGGATGAGAGAAGTGCTGATCGTCGCGGAGGAACTGGGACGTGCCGCATGCCCGATTCCCTTTCTGGCAAACGCAATTGCAAATATTTTGTTGGCATGCCTGCGGGAGCAGCAACTTCCGCATTCGGCCCTCGATCGGCTGCTGTCCCGGCAACCCATCCTCTGCCTCGCTTTCGGCGAATTCGACCCGGACAGGAATGCCGGCCATGCGGTCGCGACCAATGGCAAGCTCTCCGGCCAATTGCACTTCGTCGAAGGAGCGGCGCTCGCCACTCATTGTCTGATTTTCCTGGGGGGCGAGCCGTCGGTCGCCATCGTCGCCTTGAACGCTCCGGGCGTCCGGATCACCGCAACAAGATCACTTGGCGAAAACGGCCTGTACGAGATCGCCCTCGCGAATGCCCCGGCGGATTTCGTTGAGGTGCCCGAAGCGCTGGTTCACGACCTCAATCTTGTTGCCCGGCTCGGGCTGACGGCGCGGGCTTACGGCGCGGCGCGCCGATCGTTTGAAATGGTGGTGGAATATTCCAAGGAACGCCGTCAGTTCGGACAACCGATAGGCCGCTTCCAGGCAGTCCAGCACAAGCTCGCCAATTGCCTTATCCCGCTCGAAGGCGTTTGTCTCACCCTGCAAAATGCCGCCTCCTGCTACGATCTCCGGGCTGCCCATTGGCGCTACTTCGCTTCCACGGCCTTTGCATTTGCCAGCGGCGCATTGCGGCAGGTCTCCCTCGAAACCCATCATACGTGGGGCGCCATCGGCTACGCGGAAGAGCATGAGGCGCCGCGGCATTTCCGCCGTGTCCACGGCGACGCCCTGAGGCATGGTGGTGTCTCCCATGCCCGCGTCGAGATCGCCAACAGCCTTCTTCGCGCCGGTGGCGGATTGCCGAAATATGACCTTGGTGACGCCGGCAATGCGTTTCGCGCCGAAGTTCACGACTGGCTCCGGGATTACTGGTCGGAACAGCGCAAGTCCGCATGGGATAGCCGGCCATACGACCAACGCGACTTCGATCCGGAGTTTGCCCGAGCCTTGGGGAAAACCGGATGGATCGGAATGTCCTGGCCCAAAGAGTATGGGGGGCAGCAACGTTCGCCGCTCGAACGCCTGGCACTGCTGGAGGAAATGGAAGCGGTCGACGCGCCCCGCGTGGGCGCGGAGATTCAGGCTGTCGCACTGATGCAATTCGGCACCGACAGTCAGAAGCGCGAATTCCTGCCGGAGATACTGGCCGGCGAAACCATGTTCGGAATGGGTTACAGCGAACCGAATGCCGGCTCGGATCTGGCTTCGCTTCGCACCACGGCGGTCCGCGAGGGAGATGGTTGGATCATCAACGGCCAGAAGATCTGGACCACGACCTGGTGGGCCAAATACATGTTTCTGGCGGCGCGGACCAATCCCGACGTCAACCTGAGACATCGAGGGATCGGCATATTCATCGTGCCGATGAACACGCCAGGCATTTCCGTCAACCCCGCGCGCACGATGTATGATGGGACCTTTGCCAACATATTCTACGACAATGTCCGTGTTCCGGCGGATGCATTGGTCGGCGATGTCGATCGCGGATGGGAGGTCCTCACCAGCGCGCTGTCGACCGAACGCGGCCTGGTGGGTGGCGGCAGTGTGATCAAAGCGGCGCATATCTTCGACCTGCTGTGCGAGACCATCAAAACCACGCCGGTGGATGGCCAGCCGCTGAGCGAAGATCCCGTCGTTCGGGACCGCATGGCCGCGCTTGCGGCCGAGATCGAAGTCGGGCGTCAGTTGATGCTGCATTGCGCGTCGGAGGCCGGCGGCCCGACGAAGCCCGCCGATGCCGCGATCAGCAAGGTATTTTCCGGAGAACTGCTCGAACGCCTCGGCGAAGCCGCGCTCGATATTCTCGGGATGCTCGGGACGCTGTCGGAAGGCGCGCCTGGAGCGGTGTGCAGAGGCAAGCTCGAACATTCCCTGCGTCACTCCCTGATGTGGGTGATCAGCATCGGCACCAACGAAATACAGAGGAGCATCATTGCCCAGCAGGGCCTGGGCCTGCCGAGATAGAGCGTTTTCCAGCGAAGTGGACCCGGTTCGCGTCAAGAAAACGCGTCAAAATAACGAATCTAGAGCCCCGTTTCGATTCTATCGAAACGGAAAAGGCTCTAGCGCTGTCGCCGAGGTGCCGCCCGCTCTATACCGCGACCGGAATATTCAGAGACGCAAGATGCTTCTTTCCGACAAGAGCGTGGTAGTCGGCCTCAACCTTGCAGTCTCTCACGTATCGCTGCAGGTAGTCGGCGAAGCTCTCGGGACTGCTGCTGGCCTTGACGTATTCCCGCATATGCGTCTCGTCGAGGCCATATTGGGCGGCGCTTGACGAAGGATGTGCGCCGTAGGGCGCTTCGACAACCGCGTGCACGAATGCAGCGGGAAGCTTTGTCAGTCGGCTGTTCTTGCGGATCGTTGCCGTGTCGACGATCCGGTCGACGCTGACGACGACGCGCTTGGCAGCTTGCGCCAGCAACGGATCGAAGAAGCACCCGCCGTGAAACTGGACGTTTCCGAGTTCGTCACCTTGCTGACCGTGCAAAAGAACGACATCGGGTTGGATGGCGGGAACCGATAACAGGCGACGCTCGCCGGGCTGATGCGGCATGGGCCGGTAGCTGTCGGGATTGACCCGCGGCAGATCGGTGCCGAGGTCGGGAACCAGCATGTAGGGCAGATCGCATGCGCCGGCGCGCAATCCCCCGGCAATCCCCGGTCCGTCCATCTCCCGCACCCTGATCGTGCCGTTCTCGGCGGCGCGACGGAAGTTCGGAGCCAATCCGAAGTGCTCGAAGCTGATGAAGACGCAAAAGACCTCGCTGACGGCGCCCGCGCCAATCAGCATATCCGGTGCGATACTTCCGGGCGCGGGGACAAGTGACAGATCCTTTATGCCCTTGCGGATGACCTCGCGCACCAGAGCCATGGGCTGACCGTTAAACAACCAGCCGCCGGTCGCGATTTGCATGCCGTCGGTGAGATCGGCCAATGCTTCGCTTGCAGAGACAATCTTGCTCATTTTGGTTTCCTCGCCTGGGGCTTGTAAGCCTGTGACGTTATTGACGATTGGCGGCGGGCATATCCGGCTTCACGGCAGGCGGTCGATCCGTTTTCGCAAGGGACGGCCAGGGGAACTTGGTCCTCAGGACTTCGGTCCGATCGACTTCGGTGCGAAGCAAAGCGAGTTCATCCTTGCCCGGGTTCCTCGTGACCTCAGGGCGTCCTTCGCAGACAAGATCGAAACCGGTGTTGTCGCGAACCTGCTCCATCGTCACGCCCTCGTGGAGGGATCTGACGCGCATCCGTTTGGTCGTGGGAGCGAAGTCAAAGACCCCAAGCGGCGTCACCACCAGACACGGGCCTCCCTCAGGCAAGCCGCGTTCGGTGCGGCTGCTGCCTCCATCAAGATGCCCGGGGCCGGAGATGAAATCGACTTTTTCGACAAAGGCGCCGCGCTCGTGGCGCAGCATCATCACGTAGAAGCGCCGGGAGAGACCGCAAAGCGCGCTGATTCCGACGGTGCCGGGACCGCGCAGCCGCGGCTTTTCATGCGGGCCGACGCAAACCGTATTGATGTTGCCGAATTTGTCGATCTGCAGGGCGCCCAGAATGGCGAAGTCGAAGAAATGTATCTTCCAGTCGATGAAATCGATCATCAGCGGCAGATCGAGGATCGCCTCGCTGTTGGCAATGTTTTCATAGTCGGCGGTCGGCCGGATGACCGGGTCGTCAGCATTGGTCATGCCTCCGGGACCGGAGACCCACCAGAGCGAGGGGGCGTGCATGCGGCGGGCCAGGTTGCAGGCGGCAACCTGAATGTCGGAATTGGTCCCGATGATGGCCTTGTCGCCGTCGCGCAGGTCGCGGGCGAGCTGCACGGAAAGAAATTCACCCATCGAACAAAGCTGCGGCTGCGGCAAGGGAACCTCCCAATCATTGGTCGGACCATCAGTCAATTAAGTTGACCCGTTTTGTCAAGAGGGGTAATCCCGGACGAAGCTCCTCGAATGGTGTCGGCCTGATGGATCCCATGCGCGGCCATGAGACGAACAGGTCGTCGGTAACCGGTCCCTTGCGAAACGTCAGGGTGGTCGAATTCGCGGCCATTGGCCCCGGACTATTCGCGGCAATGTTGTTGTCCGACATGGGCGCTGATGTCGTAACGATTGCGCGCCCCGGGCAAGGGCAGCGCGATCCGAGAGAGTTCGTCCATCGCGGACGGCGCGTGGTCGAACTCGATCTCAAGGACCCTGCCAGCCTTGCTGCGGCGCACGCGATGATCGCGAAAGCCGATATCCTGATCGAAGGCTTTCGCCCCGGCGTCATGGAACGTCTCGGGCTCGGTCCGGAGCAGGTCTTGTCGCACCATCCGCGCCTGGTTTACGGCCGCATGACGGGGTGGGGGCAGCACGGCCCGCTGTCGCAGACCGCGGGACACGACATCAACTATGTAGCCATCACGGGCGCGCTCGATTGCTTCCGTTCGGAACAAGGCGATCCGGTTTCCCCGCTCAATCTGGTGGGCGATTTTGGCGGCGGTGCACTCTACCTTGTCGTCGGGGTGCTTGCGGCGTTGAACGAAGTCAGAATTTCAGGGCTTGGACAGGTCGTCGATGCGGCCATTTGCGACGGCGTATCGAATATGTTGACGTACTTCCACAGCAGGCGTGCCCTGGGCGTCTGGCTGGATCAGCCTCGTTCCAATTTCATCGAAGGGGCTTCGCATTTCTATGGATCATATGAATGTGCCGACGGCCTCTACATCGCGATCGGGGCGGTCGAACCGCAGTTTTATGCGACGCTGCGAGATCTCCTTCAACTCGATGATGCGGCCTTCGATGAACAGCGCAATCCGATCGCATGGCCAACGCTGAAAGCACGGATGGCAACCCTGTTCAAAAGCCGCACCCGCGAACAATGGACGCAATTACTGGCGCCGACCGATACCTGCGCAACCCCCGTTGTCGCGTTGTCGGAAGCCGCGAACAATCCGCATCTTCGCGCCAGAGCGACGTTCCAGACCCATGACGGATTTGAACAGCCGGCGCCGGCACCTCGATTTTCCCGGACGGGGTCCTCCATTCAGGGCTCGGCCGCGGCGCCACCCATGTCGACCGCCGAACTGCTTCAGGCGTGGAGCGTAAGCGACTGATAGTCCTTGGAGATTCCGTTCGTTCGACAGGACGCGCGCGCAAATTCTTAATGGGGATCGGAAAAATAATGCAGTTTTTTCCACAGGCGGCTGGACTTTCGGCGAGAGAAGATGCATTATTATTCATAGAAATTCATAATTATTCCCACCTGCAGTTGGGCTGACGACTAAAAAACTCACGCAACCGCGGAAAATACAGAGGGTGGCCCATGGCCGGTGAAGATCGCGTCCTCGCGAACGGCGCCAAGCACATCGACTTCCAGACCGACCCGAAACGCTACCGGCACTGGAAGCTGGATGTCGCGGGCGACGTCGCGACCCTGACCATGGATGTCGACGAGAACGGCGGCCTGTTCGAGGGCTATCAGCTCAAGCTGAATTCCTACGACCTCGGCGTCGACATCGAACTGGCCGACGCGGTGCAGCGGCTGCGCTTCGAGCATCCCGAGGTGAAGGTGGTGCTGCTGCGCTCGGGCAAGAACCGGGTGTTCTGCGCCGGCGCCAACATCCGCATGCTGGCGGGCGCGACCCACGCGCACAAGGTCAACTTCTGCAAATTCACCAACGAAACCCGCAACGGCTTCGAGGATTCCAGCGAGAATTCCGGGCAGCGCTTCGTCACCGTCATCAACGGCACCGCCGCCGGCGGCGGTTACGAACTGGCGCTCGCCACCGACCACATTATCCTCGCCGATGACGGCTCCGCGGCGGTGGCCTTGCCGGAAGTGCCGCTATTGGCGGTGCTGCCGGGCACCGGCGGCCTCACCCGGGTGGTCGACAAGCGCAAGGTGCGCCGCGATCACGCCGACTATTTCTGCACCATCGAGGAAGGCATCAAAGGCAAGCGCGCCGTGCAGTGGCGCCTGGTCGACGAGATCGTGCCCAACAGCAAGCTGGAAGCCAAAGTATCGGAGCGGGCCAAGGAATTCGCTACCGCCTCAAAACGTAACGGCGACGGCAAAGGCATCGCGCTGGCGCCGCTGACACGGACCATCGACGACAGCGGCATCCGCTATGGTTTCGTCAGTGTCGACATCAACCGTGCCGAGCGCATCGCCACCCTCTCGATCAAGGCGCCGGACGCGCCGCCGCCCACCGATACCGACGGCATGGTGGCGCAGGGCGCAAATTTTTGGTCGCTGCAGGTCGCCCGCGAAATCGACGACGCCATCCTGCATCTGCGTATCAATGAACTCGAAACTGCGATGCTGGTGTTCAAGTCGCATGGCGAAGGCGCCCATGTGCTGGCCTACGACGCCTTTCTCGAGGCCCACAAGGCGCACTGGCTGGTCAATGAAGTCAGGCACTACTGGAAGCGGGTGCTCAAGCGCATCGACGTCACCTCGCGCACCTTGGTGACGCTGGTCGAGCCGGGCTCCTGCTTCGTCGGCACCCTGGCCGAACTCGTGTTCGCGGCGGATCGCTCCTACATGCTGATCGGCCAAAAACAGGGCGACAACCGCGCGCCGCCGGCGATCGTGCTCAGTGCGCTGAATTTCGGTCCCTATCCGATGAGCCATGGCCTGACCCGGCTGCAGTCGCGCTTCCAGGCCGATCCGTCCGATGTCGAACGCGCCCAGGCCAGAATCGGCGAGGCGCTCGATGCCGAGGCGGCCGAACAGCTCGGCCTCGTCACCTTCGCGCTCGACGACATCGACTGGGACGACGAGATCCGGGTGTTCTTCGAGGAGCGCGCCAGTTTCTCGCCGGACAGCCTTACCGGCATGGAAGCCAATCTGCGCTTTGCCGGCCCGGAAACCATGGAATCGAAAATCTTCTCGCGGCTGACCGCCTGGCAGAACTGGATCTTCCAACGCCCCAACGCGGTCGGCGAAGACGGTGCGCTGCGGCGCTACGGCACCGGCCAGAAGGCGCAATTCGATATGACGCGTGTGTAACAAACTCTCCACGTCATGGCCGGGCTCGTCCCGGCCATCCACGTCTTTCTTCTTCCTGATGAAGCAAGTCGTGGATGCCCGGGCCAAGCCCGGGCCTGACGGCAACCAAGGAGCCCGCCATGAACATCATGAACGTCGACTACAGCACCAAGATTCCCAACAATGTGAATCTCACCGAAGACCGCCAGGTGCTCAAGGCGCTGGAAGGCTGGCACCCCGGCTATCTCGACTGGTGGAACGATATGGGGCCGGAAGGCTTTCAGGACTCGCTGGTCTATCTGCGCACCGCGGTGAGCGTCGATCCGAAGGGCTGGGCGAAATTCGATTACGTGCGGATGCCGGAATATCGCTGGGGCGTGCTGCTGGCGCCGCAGGATGAGGCCCGCAAGGTCAATTTCGGCCAGCACATGGGCGAGGCGGCCTGGCAGGAAGTGCCCGGCGAATACCGCGCCATGCTGCGCCGGCTGGTGGTGATCCAGGGCGACACCGAGCCGGCCTCGGTGGAGCAGCAGCGCCATCTCGGCAAGACCGCGCCCTCGCTCTATGACATGCGCTACCTGTTCCAGGTCAACGTCGAGGAAGGACGCCACCTGTGGGCGATGGTCTATCTGCTGCACAA
>JAQGJF010000867.1 GCA_028290765.1 Tardiphaga sp. | reverse complement strand
CCGATCTGCGAATCCTTCAAGCAGCACTCCCATTCGAGCACGGCCCAGCCGCCATAGTCATAGGCGGCGAGCCGAGAGAAAATGCCCCCGAAATCGATATCGCCGTCACCGAGCGAGCGAAACCGTCCAGCCCGGTCGATCCAATCTTCATAGGCGCCGTAGACGCCCTGTCGTCCGGTCGGATTGAACTCCGCGTCCTTGACGTGAAAAGCCTTGATGCGCGCGTGATAGATGTCGAGGAAGGCGAGATAGTCGAGTTGCTGGATCCGGAAGTGACTCGGATCGTAGAGAATGTTGCAGCGCGGATGTTCGTCGACGAGCGCCAGGAAACGCTCGAAGGTCGCGCCGTCGAACAAATCCTCGCCGGGATGGAGTTCGAAACACACATCGATGCCTTCGCGGTCGAATGCATCGAGGATCGGGCGCCACCGTTTCGCCAGCTCGGCAAAGGCCGCATCGATAAGGCCGGGCGGACGCGGCGGCCACGGATAGAGATAGGGCCAGGCGAGCGAGCCCGAGAAGGTGACGTGACGGTCCAGGCCGAGATTGCGCGACGCCTTTGCCGCCAACAGCAGCTGCTGCGTCGCCCATTCGGTCCGTGCACGCGAGTCGCCCCGCACCGCCGGCGGACAATTCGCGTCATAGAGCGCGTCGTAGGCCGGGTGCACCGCAATGAGCTGTCCCTGCAGATGCGTCGACAGCTCGGTCAGGGTCAGCCCGTGCGCAGCGAGAACACCGCGAAGCTCGTCGCAATAGGCCTGGCTTTCGGCGGCACGGCGCAAATCGATCAGCGCCTCGTTCAACGATGGAATCTGCACGCCGCGATAACCCAATCCGGCCGCCCATCCCGCCAGACCGTCGAGCGTGGAAAACGGAGGCTCGGCTCCCGCGAACTGCGCCAAAAAAATGCCGGGACCCTGGATGGTTCTCACGCAAGACCTCAAAACAGCAATCCAGCCCGGATCCAGGTTGGATTTATGTAACCGATTACAGTACCTAGTTCCTACGTAGAGGCCCGCGCTGGCAAGAGGAATTTTGCGCGCACCGAACGGAGGCGAGATAGACCGCAGAGAGTTGAAGGGCGGTGCCGGAATTTCGGTCAGCTTGATCGTCTCTTCAATCAGGCGCGGATAGTCGCTGTCGAGACTCGCCCGTGCGGCTTTGAATTGCGGCGTCGCGATCAGGCGCCGCGCCGCGTCCAGGAATTCGCGCGGCGGCACGTCCTGCGCCGTTGCACGTTCGTCGAGCGGCAATGCGCAGGATAGCAGCACCAGCAGCAGGCCGGAAAAGAATCGCAAACGCTGCATGACGGCGCGCATCCATCGAATGTCGCGCGATGCTATCGCCGCTTAGTTGACATTTCAATTAACTGGCGCAGGCTGCCCGCAAAATTCCGGCCGCCAAAAATAAACGCCGGTACGCGAGGGAGGAGAACACGATGAGCGTTGAGCGCGCGCCGCCGCACGAACGAGAGCGGCTTTTCTGGATTGGCGGACTCGGTCTTTTCACGGCCGCGGTGAGCGCCGCCGTGCGCGCCGGCATCGCGCAGGATCTGAAAACGCAATTCATCGACCCGATCGACCTCGCACAATCGGCGACCATGATCGGCAGCGCGCTGGGCGCCGCGTTCCTCGGCTTTGCTGGCATGCTGCTGGTGACGAGCTTCGTGCTCGACCGCGTCGGCGCCAAGACGATGCTGCTGCTCGCGAGCGCCATGTTGCTGCTGGGCAACCTGCTGGTCCTGCTGTGCGGCACGCTGGGTCTGTTGTCGAGTTACCAGCTGATCTGGCTCGGCATGCTCACCAGCGGCCTCGGCTGGGGCGCGATCGAGGCGACGATCAATCCGCTGACCGCGACCTTGTTCGCGGAAGACAAGACGCACCGCATGAACATGCTGCATGCCTATTGGCCGGCCGGCGTAATCGTCGGCGGCTTCATCGGCGTGGCGATCGGCCGGCTCGGCTGGGACTGGCGCATCGCCGTGGGCATCGTCGCCCTCCTGTCGAGCGCGCTCGGCGCGCTGGTGCTGGCGCATCGCTTTCCTCCCACCGCTGCCGCCGCGCTGGGCGCAAAAACCGAAGAGAAGATCGGCGAACTCCTGCGCCGGCCAAGCTTTTTCGTGTGGTTCGGGCTGATGTTCCTGACCGCCGCCTCCGAACTCGCACCGGGGCAATGGGTCGACGTCGCGCTGAGCAGCCATGTCGGCATGCGGGGCTTGCTGTTGCTGGTCTATGTCAGCGGCCTGATGTTTGTCGGCCGCCATTTCGCCGGCCCGCTCGTCCATCGCATCTCTTCCGAAGGACTGCTCTGCGTGTCGAGCGTGCTGGCGGCGGTCGGACTCTATCTGTTGAGTATCGCCAACTCGCCGCTGACCGCGCTCGTCGCTGCGACCTGCTGGGGATTGGGGGTGTGTTATTTCTGGCCGACCATGGTCGCCGTCGCTGCCGAACGCTATCACCGCGCCGGCACCTGGGCAGTCGGACTCATGGGCATGGCGGGCGCGCTGTCGGCCTATTTCGTGCTGCCCTATCTCGGGAAGTTGTACGACCAAGCCAAGATTCAGGCAGCCGGCGGCGTCGACGCGCTGGTCGGGCTGAGCGGCGACCGGCTGTTGAAGGTCGAAGCCGCCGCATCTTCGCGTTCGTTCCAGCTCGTCGCATTGTTTCCGGTCGTGCTGTTCTTCGCTTTCGGCATCGCCTGGCTGCAGCATGTACGCGCGCGCAACCGATAGAAGCAGACGCGCATCGGCCTGAAGTTGCCGCCGCTCACCAGCTATCGCCGGATCATTCTGACAGTCGAGCCGGACTAGAAATAGAGCTGCACGCTTTCGTGCATCGAGTCGCAATTCAGCAGGTCGACGCGTTTCTGCGCGATGCGGAAGCTCGTGCCCTCCCAGCGCAGAAGATGCATCACCGAACCGCCGAACAGCGTCTGCTTGTCGAGCCGGTAATACAGCATCAGAAATCGTGACGTGATGGTGCATTCGCCCGTCGCCGCTTCGTGTGCATCCAGCGTGATGCCCGACACGGTGTGCGAACAGCGCGGCGGCGGCTGCAGCGAATAGGCATT
>JAQGJF010000853.1 GCA_028290765.1 Tardiphaga sp. | reverse complement strand
AGTTCGACCTCATGCGCGGCCACCGGATCGATCTGGCGGCCCTTCGGGGTCGATTTGGCCCGCCGCCGGCCCTCCCCGGGATGTTCGAACGAACGGACCTGCTGCGCGTCATGACTCATCGAATGCCAATCCCGTCTACTTTGGAGCGACTCTAAAGCCTGGCATGCCAGATGCCAAGCGAATTATGCCGCTGCTGCAAGGATTTGAGGCAGGAAGGGTTTTCCCATCCCACCTCCCGATAGCCGGGGGATCTGGTCAAAAATGACGCGGGTCTCAGCTCACTTCAGCCCTTGGCCATGCAGTCTTCGATGTAGAACCAGCGATCGTCGCCGGCCAGTCCCTTCGACTTCACTTCGGCCCGGCAGGCCTTCAGCTTGCCCTTGTTGGCGCTCCACTTGGCCTTCATGTCCTTCAGCTTGTCAGCCGTGAGCTTCATCTTCGAAGGTTTTGCGGCGGCTGGAGCCGCTGTGGTAGCGGCGGGAGCCGGCGTCTGGGCGGAAGCGGTATGGAGCGCGCCCGCGACGAGCAGCATGGCGGCGAGACAAACAGGGGTGCGAAGCATGGGAAATTCCCTTGATCTTGGTCGTTGGATTGAATGGGAAAACGAAAGGTGCCGCGGGACGGCCTTCACCGTCCCGCGATCATGACCTGCGATCAGAAGATCTTGGCCGCGCTCTGCAGCGTGATCCAGACGCCCCATGCCAGCGGAATGCCGACGAAGGCCCAGAACAACGCGGCCTTGGCGTCCAGTCCACCGAACCCGATGCCGAACGATCCCGAAGGTCCCGATGCACCGGCGCTGGCGGTCGCCGCCTGCAGTTTTGCCACTTCCGCGTCGCTCATGTGCCACTTCGGATCGACCGGCTTGATCAGATAGTTGCAGATCAGGCCCGCGATCAGCATGGCGCAGAGAATATACATCGTCGTGTTGTAGAGCTGATCAGGTTTAACCCCGGCCGCGAGCTGGAACTCGCGGATGTAGTTGACCACCACCGGACCGATGATGCCGGCCGTCGACCACGCCGTCAGCAGCCGGCCGTGAATGGCGCCGACGAACTGGGTTCCGAACATGTCGGCGAGATAGGCCGGCACGGTGGCGAAGCCGCCGCCATACATCGACAGGATGATGCCGAAGCCGAGCACGAACAGCAGTTTCGAACCCATCGCGGCGAAGGTCGGCGCCAACGCATAGAGCGCGATGCCGAGCAGGAAGAACGTAAAATAGGTGTTCTTGCGGCCGATCTTGTCCGACAGCGACGCCCAGAAGAAGCGGCCGCCGATGTTGAACAGCGAGAGCAGTCCGGTGAAGCCGGCCGCGATCCCGGCGATGGTCGCCTTCTGCGCGGCGGTGAGCGCGTTGAAGCCGACATCCGGCAATCCGATCAGCTTGCCGGCGAAGATTTCCTGCAGCATCGGCGAAGCCATGCCGATCACGCCGATGCCCGCCGAGACGTTCAGGCAGAGCACCCACCAGATCAGCCAGAACTGCGGCGTCTTGTGCGCATCCTTCAGGTGCACGTTGTTCTGCGAGATCATGGCATTTGCCTTGGTCGGCGCGGTCCAGCCTTCCGGACGCCAGCCGGCCGGCGGAATCCGATAACGGAACGCGCCGATCATCATGAACGCGAAATAGATGACGCCCATGGCGACAAAGGTTTCCCAGACGCCGACCGAGGTCGGTGTCTTGAAATAGTTCATCAGCAGGTTGGCGAGAGGGGCGCCGATCATGGCGCCGCCGCCGAAGCCCATGATGGCCATGCCGGTCGCCATGCCGCGGCGATCCGGGAACCATTTCACCAGCGTCGACACCGGCGAAATGTAGCCGAGGCCGAGGCCGATGCCGCCGATCACGCCGGAGCCGATCCACAACAGCCAGAGCTGATGGGTATAGACGCCGATCGCGCCGAGAAAGAGTCCGCCACACCAGCATAGCGCAGAGACGAAGCCGGCCTTGCGCGGCCCGACGCGCTCGAGCCATCCGCCCCAGACCGCCGCGGCAATGCCGAGCAGCACGAAGAACAGCGTGTACATCCAGCCCATGCTGGCGACGCGCCAGTCGCAGGTGGTGGTGAACAGTTCCTGCATCAGCGACATTTCAGGGCAGGCCTTCGGCGCGGTGACGCCGAGCGCGCGCGACAGCGGCAGCCAGAACACGCTGAAACCGTAGGCCATGCCGATGCACAGATGGATACAGAGCGCGGCCGGTGGAACCAGCCAGCGATTGAAGCCGGCGGTCGCGATGGTGTGGTCCTTATCGAGGATACCGCCCCCGAAGCCGGACAGTGCACCTGCCTGTTCGATTGAAGCCATTTCCATTCCCCCAAATCAGCCGCCCTTGATGGGCATGTCTGCCGTTACGATCTACTGTCTCAGCTTCCGCGCTGCGTGACAGCTCCCATATTTGCCGCTCCACACCATCCAACATGCGTCGGAGTCGCCGAGCAAATTCAGAATTCTAACACCTGACGCGATCGGATATGCCCGCCCCTCTTAACGCCGGATCGAAACTTGTGCGTCCCTCAGATGACGGACAACCCGCCCCTGTTGCCCACAAGCGCGACTCCACCTCCGCACCCCTGCGGAGACGACCAATTGGGGCAGAACCGGGACGCCATGTCGATAGGAAAAAGGTAGCGGTCGGCATCTTGATCCCGCTTTGGATGTGGAGAAAGCGTGCGTTCAGCTGTCCCGATTGCTTTGTTGCAACGCCGCAACAGCCGGTGACGCAGCACCCGCCTTTTCAATCAGGAATACGATCCTGTGCCCGGCCTGTGCGGTGATCTCGACGCTGTCGCCGGTTTCCTGGATCAGATGCGGAATATCGATCACCGACAGGGGATCGGTGCAGTGCACTTCCAGCCGGTCTCCCGG
>JAQGJF010000803.1 GCA_028290765.1 Tardiphaga sp. | reverse complement strand
ATTTCTTGTGCGCAGCGACGAAGGCCGCGAACGCCGTCACGTAGATCTTGAGAATCTCCCGCAGCGAATCCTTGGTCAGTTCGCCGGCCTCGTTGAAGGCGTCGCCGACCGCGGCCAGATAGGTTTCGGGCTGCTGCATGATCGGGCCGCTGATTCCGGGCAAAATCTGCTGCAGATGCTTGGCCGCGCTGACGCCGCCCAGCACACCCGGCGAATTGGAGAGGATGCCGACCGGCCGGCCATTGAAGGAACTCTGCGCATAGGGGCGCGAGGCAATGTCGATGGCGTTCTTCAGCACGCCGGGAATCGAGCGGTTGTATTCCGGGGTCACGAACACCACGCCGTCGGAGGCCTTGATCTTGTTGCGGAAGGCCAGCCAATCGGCCGGCGGACTGGCCTCCAGGTCCTGGCTGAAGAACCCGAGTTCGTGCAGCGTCACCACCTCGAGCTTCAGCGTATCCGGCGCCAGTTTGGCCATGGCATTGGCGATCTTGAGCGAAAATGATTGCTTGCGGAGGCTGCCGACGAGGACGAGCGCGTGATGCGGGGTGGCCATGATGGGAAGGATCCTTGGTGAAACAAAGCCGGAGGCGGCTTGGGCCGCAACCTACCGATCCCGCGAAACGATGCAAGTGCATGAATCGTGAACCGTTGGTTTCTTAAAATCGTCTATTCCGCCGCCGTTGCCCGGAGACGGAAGACACCTGTTCAGCGCCTGACCCACGCAAACACCCTGCCGTCCATCAGGATCAGCGCGCTGCCGATCACCAGCGCGCCCAACATCTCCCGGCCTTTCAGCGTTTCGCCGAGCACGAAATGACCGAGCAGGATGGCCGTCACCGGAATCAGCAACGTGACCAGCATGACGTTGGTCGCGCCGGACCGGACCAGGATCTGGAAGAAGACGATATAGGCAAGTGCGGTCGAGAGCGCCGCGATCGCGAGCAACGACCCCATGTGGCCCATCCCGGCATCGGCAGACCATGCGGCCATTCCACGATGGCAGCCAGCACCAGCATCACGACGCTGGAACAGACGAGCTGGCAGGTCGCGGCGGTCAGCGGCGGAACGCCGGAGAGCCTGCGGCGGCCCCACATGGCCGCAAGTCCGTAACTCAGCGCCGCTCCCAGACATAGCAAAATACCGGCGGTCTGGTCCTGCGAAGTTTCCAGCTTCTGTCCCCGCAGGATTACGACGCCAAGAAGGCCCAGGATCGCACCGCCGATCCGGCGCCGGCTCAGCGCCTCCGCGCCGGACGCCGCCATCACCAGAACCGTGAACAGTGGCGTTGTGGCGTTGAGCACCGAGGCCAGCCCGCTCGCGATCATGGTCTGGCCGATGACGATCAGTGAAAACGGGATGACGTTGTTCAACACCGCCATGACGAAAAACGGCATCCACGCGCCGACGCCGGCGGGAAACCTTGCGCCCTGAATCCACATCACCGGGGCCAGCAGCGCGGCTGCCAACGCCACGCGCGCGAACACGATGGTCAGCGGCGGCAGCTCCCTGACCGCCACCCCGGTAAAGAAGAACGACCCGCCCCACAGCACCGAAAGCAAGCCGAGCAGCAGCCAGTCCCGCCGATCGACCTGCAACGCCATTCCCGACATCCCGCCCTCGTTGCCCCGTTGACGGGACCGCTGATGGCGAATGTCACATCGTCGAGGGACCGTCCACCCGATTTCCGCGCGGACAACACCGGCCCGCGCCAGACCGACGCCACCGGGCAGCGCCCGGGGGCATCGGCGACGCAATGCGGATCAGATCACCGGATTCCAGGCGACCGGGACCAGGCGGTATTTCGCGCCGTCCTTCTCGACATGACCGATCGAGGGGAAGGTGAAATGGAAGCCGACCACCAGCGCCTTCTCGGCTGACGCCATGTCATAGAACTTGTGCCTCGTCTTCTGCGCCAGCTCCGGATCGACGTCGAAGGCGACGTGCCAGTCCGGATTGCGCAGGAAGAACTCCGGAATATTGGTGACGTCGGACTGCACCAGGATCTTGGAATTACCGGAAGCAACCGCGAAGGCGGAGTGCCCCGGGGTATGGCCCGGCGCCTCGATCGAGGTGATGCCGGGGACGACTTCCTTGCCCCAGTCGTATTTCGTCACCTTGGATTCGATGCCGGCGAAGGTCTTTTTCACATTGGCGAAATAGTTCTTCATCATGGCATTGGACTGGGCCTTGGCGGCGTTGTCCTCGCTGGTCCAGAACGCCCAATCGACCGACGGCACCATGATTTCGGCGTTCGGGAATGCGAGCGACCCGTCGAGCGTGCGGATGCCGTTGGTATGGTCGGGATGCAGATGGGATAGCAGCACGACATCGACGTTCTTGGGATCGACGCCGGCGGCCGCGAGGTTTTGCAGGGTGCGGCCGACCGCGCCCTTGCTCGGCTCCAGATTGGCGACGCCATTGCCGGTATCGATCAGTACCAGCTTGCTGCCGGTGTTGATGAGCTGCGGGTTGAACGGCACCGACACCATGCCCGGCGGCATGTAGGCGGCTTCGCCGGCTGCGAGCGCCTCGGCCTTCGGCACGTTTTTCACGAAAGCGTCCGGCATCGGGAACGTGTTCACGCCGTCATTGACCGAAGTGCACTCGAAACTGCCGACCTTGTAGCGATAGAAACCGGGCGCCTGCGCGCCGGAGGTCGGCACGGCGGCGCGAACGATCGAATGTGTCAGCGGCGTCAGCGCGGCCGCGGCGCCAAACGCGGCGGCCCCGGCCAGCAGATCGCGACGGCTCAAATGGGTCATGGGTATCCTCCCCTTGGTTTATGCTGCGTTGCCCGCAGTTGCATAGTGACGCGGATGCTAGTCATTTTCCCGATCGATCGGAAGCACGAACCTGAGAAAGATCAGCCGGCCTTGTTCGGATTGATCAGGAATTTCTCGCCGGTGGCGCGCTTGCTGTAGACCGCGATATTGTCGAGTTGCAGGACTTCCTGCAACGACACCACTTTGGTGTAATGGCTGGCAAAGGTGGTCTTGAGTTCGGCGGCCACGCGCTGGCGCAGTTTTTGGCCTTCAGCGGGTCCGATCTTCTGCAGGAACGGAAACAGCAGCCAGCCGCCGACGCCCCATGCCATGCCGAAGGCGCGGTTCAGTTCGATCGGACGCGGATCGAGGCCGCCATAGACATAGACCTGCTTGTGCACGCTCGATCCGTAGCGGCTGTAGACCTTGGCGGTCTTGTTGGCGGCCACCTCCATGCAGGTCAGGATCTGGCCGGCGAGCTTGCCGCCGCCGATGGCGTCGAAGGCGATCGTGGCGCCGGTCTCGACTAGCGCCTGCGTCAGGTCTTCCATGAAGGTCGGCGAGGTGGAATTGCAGATGTACCTGGCGCCGATGTCGCGAAGCAGTTTGGCCTGTTCGTCGCTACGCACGATGTTGACGAGATCGATGCCGTCCTTGACGCAGATCCGGTTGAGCATCTGTCCGAGGTTGGAGGCCGCCGCGGTATGCACCAGGGCCTTGTGGCCTTCGCGGCGCATGGTCTCGACCATGCCGAGCGCCGTCAGCGGATTGACGAAGCACGAGGCGCCGTCGGCGGGCGTGGTGCCGGGCGGCAGCACCAGGCAATCCGACGCCTTCACCACCCGGTACTGCGAATACATCGCGCCGCCGATCAACGCCACGGTCTTGCCGAGCAGCGCCTTGGCCGCGTCCGACGACCCGGTCTTGACCACCACGCCGGCGCCCTCGTTGCCGACCGGCATCGATTCATCGAGGCGGCCCGCCATCGCCTTCATCGCGGCTTGCGGAACGGTGGCGGTGACGACCGTGCTGTCGCCGCGGCCACTCGATTTGGCCGTGGACATATCGGCCGCGCCGGTAAGCAGCCCCAGGTCCGATGGATTGATCGGCGAGGCCTCGACGCGAACGACGACCTGATCGGCATCCGGTTCTGGCGTTGCGACCGGCACCAGCGACAGTTCGAGTTCGCCGCTGTTTTTGATGATCGAGCGAAGCTGAAGTCCTGCACCCGTATTTTCGACCGCCATCTCAAGCCTCCCCCGTTTGGTTGGGTTTGAGCTAGATAGCCGCGGCCGCCGATGCAAGTGGTTTGTGGTCCGGGGCGGACGTAGATTCTCGTGTTGGCGCATGTCCTTGTCGGCGAACCGGATCCCACTTCGCCGGGACATGCGTAGTCTTCGCCGTTCTCGGCGGCTAGTGGGGTTCCGGGTTGGCCAATGGCGTCTCCGCAAGCAAAGGCGCGCACGTATATCGGGCGCTGCGCGCAGTTTCAGCTGCAAAGGCACTTAGTCTTTCGACGATATCCGGCCATTGCGGACGGCCCTGATCATCTTGCATCTGCTTTTTCGATGGGCGCATCGGGAACTGCTGACATCCATTGCCTTCCTTGCGCTCGTCGCTACATTATGCTCGCGCAGCCGAACCGGGAGAGAGAATGACAAGTCGTCGTGTGGTTCTCTTGTCGAGTGCGTTGCTTCTCGCTCCCGGCGCTTTGCCGGCGACGGCGGGCGAGTACTGGCAGCTCCACCGGCATCGTGATCGCTACTGGCACACCGTTCACCGCAACGTCTATGAACTGGAGAACCGTATTGCTCTTCTGGAAGCGAACCCGGAGGTCGATGACGCCGACAAAGCGCCGATTATTTCCGGCGCTCGT
>JAQGJF010000801.1 GCA_028290765.1 Tardiphaga sp. | reverse complement strand
GCTGATGCGATCGGAGGCGAGAATCTCGGCCGCGGCCGGCACCGGACAATCGACCCTGAACTTCACCCGAGAGGGCGACGGCTTCGGCGCCATGTCCGGCACCTCGAAGGTGAAATCCGAAATATTGATCTTGCGCCCACCGGGCGTGTCGGCGACGCCCTGCCCAATCGTCACCGTGGCAGTTCGCCCGGTCACCCTCGCCTTCAGATCAGCGTCGCGAACCGACGGCATTTCGTCCACCGGATGCACGGTGACGCCGGAGGCGACGATATTGACGGACAGACCATCGTCCGGAATCGGCGGCCCCTTGCGCGACAGGTTGCGCACCGGCGAATTGACGCCGACCTCGATGCGCTGGAGCATGCCGCGCTCGATCCGCTCGATCACCCATTCGCGCACTTCGGGCACGATCAGGATCGGCCAGATCCGCTTCAGCGCCGAGGCCGACATCGGCGTTCCCGCGAAGCCGAGCTGAAGGCGGGCTTCTGCGGAATAGTCGATGCTTCCGGTACCGGCGATGCCGATCTCGCCATTGCTGATATCGGCCTGGGTCAGCAGCACGCGCTTCTTGTCGGTGTCGAACCGCAGTCCGATCGCGATGCGGTTGAAGATCAACGGCTGGTCGTTGTCGTTGCCGGCCAGCACGATGGTGCCGCCGCTGAAGCCCAGCTGCCAGTTCGGAATATTGTCGTTGGGCGGCTCGAGATGCGCCAGCAGGGTGATGCGATTGGCGCCGGATACGATTTTGAACGGCGCCAACAGCACGCGGCGCCCGGCGTCCCACTCGACGTTGAACTCGGCCTGATCGATCCCCATCGGATAATCGGGCGTGTCGCTGTCGATGATGTTGCCCGCGCCTGCGACGATCTTGCCACGGAAATAGGTCGGCAAACCGTCGCGGCCGAGTTCGCCTTTCAGTTCTCCGGTCAGTGGCAGATCGGCGCTGTAGGTGAGATCCTTCAGGCGCAACGCCAGAAGAATGTTCTTGGTGGAGACCTTGTCGGCCTTGATGTCGACGGATCGCACGCCGTTGGAAGGCGCGCCAACCAGAATCCGCAGCGTCCAGGCGTGGGCGCCCTCCTCGCCGACGCTAAGCGCAACCCCGCCGCTGCTCGGCCGGCGAAGGCTGAGCGTGATGTTCTCGAAGCTCCAGCGATTGCCGCGCTGCTGGTCGTCGACAACGAGGTTTCCGTTCTTCAATCCGATTTCGTTGAGATTCTGGCCGTCCAGCCCGGTCAGGCTGAGGCTGTCTAGCCAATCGAGGCCGGCGAGCAACCCGCTCATCGTATCGCGGCTGTCGGGCGGCGCCGTGGAGCCGGGCGGCGCGCTACGAAGCGGCGGCGAGGCCTGTCCGGAAGGCGCCGATGGATCAGGCGGCGCACCGGCGGTTCGCTTGGCGACGCCGGTGGCCAGCGGTCGCGCATTGTCACCGGTCGAAACCGTGACCTGGCCGTCCGGCGTGATCCGCACCGCGAGTTCGGCATCCACCAGATTGAGGCTTTCGGCACGCAGCCGCCCCATCAGCAATGCAGTGCCGGACAGCCGCACCTCGGCTTTCGGCGCGCTCGCCACGATGACATGATCGCGATCCCGAACCACGATATCGCGGATGCGCACGGCGATGCGAATCTTGCCGGCCCGCTCGATCTGGGTGCCGCCGACCTCGACGGTGTTGCCGTGACCGATATTTTCCTCGATCGCGGCAGCGAGCCATGGCGTCGCCATTTCAAGATTGATCGGGCCGGCGCCAAGCCGCCACCATAGCGCACCAAAGCATCCGGCGAAGATGACCAGCAGAACAGCGACGACGACCGCGAGCCGCTTCACCCATCGTTCGCGCACCAGCCACTGCCCCAGCGCGTTGAAACGGTCTCCGAACCGGTGAAAGCCGAGGTTCGATCGCGACAGCAGGCGGCGCGCGCGATGGCCGGCCTCCTCATGGTCGTGATCCCAGCCGGCATCATCCCATTGCGAAAGCTGGTCGTCGACGCGCTGATTCAACGCTTGGGGCGGCTTATCTCTTGCCATTGCCTCTCGGTGCTGGCGCTGACTGTACGATTGATCGCTGCCGGCTGGCGCTTCGGATAATATCGAGCGCTCCTCTGCCGGCATCGCTGCCAATCCTCGGTTAAACCAATACTCCTCGTACGGCCCCGCGGGCGCACATTCGACAACATCAGGACGGGTTGCGTCGAATCCCTTGTAACCATACTCCGAGGTCGGCAGATTTGCACAGTGCGAGGCCACACCGGCGGATCGGTTCGGGCAAACCCCACAGAACTCGAAATATTGAGCCGCCGAAAGCGACGAAAGGAAGGCGTATGTCCAAGAAAACGCGCAAGAAATCCCCGGGAGCGACGTCCGGCAAGGTGACCCGCGCAAAACCCAAAAAAACCGCCCCAAAACCGGTCAGGACAGCCGGCCTGACGGCCGCGGCGAAAGCCGCCAAGAAGGCTTCCAAAAAAGCTGTCACGAAAGCCGTCACGAAAAGCGTGAAGACCGCCGCCAAAAAGCCAGCCAAGGCTGCCGCGAAAACCCCGCCGAAGAAGGCGCCGAAGACGGCGCAGAAGGCCTCGGAGAAGTCGTCGCCAATGACCCCGGCACAGCAGCCTGAGGTAGCTCGTACAAAAAAAACCACGGCGGCCATCGCGGCCCGGCCGGAAGCCGCCGCAACGACCGCGACCCAGCTTTCGGCGGCAACGACGCCGACCGCCGCGCCCGAGGCGCCGCCATCCCGCGACCAGATTGCGACCGAAGGCAGGCCCGCGCCTCAATTCCGCTTGCCCCGCGATGGCGGCGAGCACGTTTCGCTCAGTGACTATCTGGGACGGAAGCTCGTGATCTTCTTTTACCCCCGCGCCGACACCCCCGGCTGCACCAAGGAGGCGATGGACTTCACCCGGCTCCGGGACGATTTCGCGGCCGCCGGAACCGCGGTCCTGGGCGTTTCCGCCGACCCCCTCAAGGCGCAGGAATCCTTCCGGAACAAACACCAGCTCTCCACGCCTCTGCTTTCGGATGAGACCCACCAGATGCTGGAATCGTATGGCGCTTGGGGCGAAAAATCCATGTATGGCAGGATCTTCCAGGGGATTCTTCGCACCACGGTTCTGATCGACGAAAGCGGCCTTGTCGCCCGGATCTGGCGCGGCGTGAAGGTCGACGGCCATGCCGATGCGGTACTGGCCGCGGCCCGTACGTAACAATGCGAGGAACCGCGTTTCCCAAAAATTAACCATGCGCGTGAGAGGGTCAGCCACCCCGCAAATCGAGCCGACCGGGGCCTATTTCCGACCGGCGCGGAGTGCTGATGTCTTACCGTACCAGTCAATATTCCGAATATCCGCAGCACCATCCGCATGACCACGGAAAGACCCATGCCCGCCGTCCGGGACCGGTCCACGTGCCCAAGCCGCCAAGCAACCAAAACGGCTACACCATCGCGCATGCCGGCAAGCAGGTGCGGGTCGGCCCGGTGTTGTTCTGGATCGCGATCGGCACGGTCATCACGCTCGGCGCATGGTCGGCTGCGACCGCGACCTATTTCGCGTTCCGCGACGACGTTCTCACCCGGCTGATCGCGCGCCAGGCGGAGATGCAATACGCCTACGAAGACCGCATCGCCGAGCTGCGTGCCAAGGTCGACCGCACCACCAGCCGTCAATTGCTGGATCAGGAGCAGTTCGACCAGAAGCTCGACCAGGTCATGCGCCGCCAGGCGACGCTGGAATCGCGGGCAAGCGCCCTCAACTCGCTGCCGGATGTTGCCGTCACCGGATCGATCAAATCCGCGCCCTCGCGAGGAGTCGCAACCGACACTGGCGCTTCGGGCACGCCAAAACCCTCCCCGATCAGCGACACCGTGATTTTCGTGGCACCTCCGGATCGTGAAGCGCGGCTGGAATCCCGGACCCCGAGCGTCGTCACGCCGCAACCCAACCAGTTCGCCAAGATCCAGGGTGTCGACAACGTCATTGTCCGCCTGCAGACGTCGCTGGATCAGGTCGAGCGCCGCCAGACCGCAGCACTCAGTTCGGTCGAGGACAGCTTCGAATCCCGGGCCCGCCGGATGCGCGGCGTGATCGCCGATCTCGGCCTCGACATGGCACAACTGGAAGCCGCGACACCGCGCACCGGCATGGGCGGTCCGTTCGTGCCGGTCAAGCTCGCGCCCGACGCCGGCGCTTTCGAACGCCAGCTGTATCGCATCAATGTCGGCCGCGCCCAGGTCGAGCGGCTGAACCGAACCCTGGCGCTGGTGCCCTATCGCAAGCCGGTGATCGGCGAGGTCGAATTCACCTCCGGCTTCGGCGTCCGCAGCGATCCGTTTCTGGGCCGCCCCGCGATGCACACCGGCCTCGACTTCCGCGCCTCGAGCGGCGATCCGATCCGCGCCACCGCGAACGGCAAGGTGGTCTCATCGGGCTGGGCCGGTGGCTACGGCCGAATGGTGGAAATCGATCACGGCAACGGCCTGTCGACCCGCTACGGCCACATGTCGGAAATCCACGTCAAGGTCGGCGATACTATCAAGATCGGACAGGTGATCGGCGCCGTCGGCTCGACCGGCCGATCGACCGGCCCGCATCTGCATTACGAAACCCGCATCGACGGCGAAGCGGTCGATCCGCAGAAATTCCTGCGCGCCGGTGTGCGGCTGAGCGCGGGCTGAACCGGCTAACCGCGACGAAGCCCGGTGCCACCGGGCATTCAAGCCACCGCAGCGTAGTCCGGTGCCGACGCCAGAAACCGCGCATAGGCATCCGCATCCGGCGGGGTGAATTTTTCCGTCAAGGCGCTGCGGCGTCGTTTCGTGGCCCCGATATCGGCCAGCAATTCATCGAAGTGCTTGAAGTGGTAAGGTGCCACGCATAGCCCGCCGTAAACCCCCGCCGCCGGCCGCTCCACGCGCTTGAAACGCAGCATCATGTCGATGTTGTCGTGCATCTCGGCCGGGGTCGGCTGATGGGCGAGTTGACCGTCGGCATAGCGGACCAGCCAGTTCGCCGCCAAGGTCGGCACACAGCACCGTGCAGAAGCTGGAGTTGAAGCCGACGAAGCCCATCTCCGGCAGGTCCGGGTTGGCGATCAGGCGATAGAGCCTGTATTGGCCATCCGGGTCCACCAGCCTGTCGCGAAAAGCCTGCGGCAGGAAAGGCACGCCAAGCTTGTAGCCGATCGCCAGCACGGCCACTTCAGCGGGGACGCGCTCGCCGCCGGTCATCACGATCGTGTTGCCATCGTAGCGGTCGAAGCTGCCGCGAACGGCCTTGATGCGGCCATCCGCCACCATCGGAAAAAAGCCCGGCGTGGCGATGGGCACCGAGCAGTTGACGCCGTCCTCGATTCGTTGGGCCGGGACCATGTCGCATTTCTTGAGCTTAAGCTGTGCCTTCAACAGGCTTTCCAGGCCGCGCCAATTGGCCCAGACCAGCGGTTTCGCCACCGCATGCTTGAACCGCGACAGCGCCCCGATACCCCAGCTTTTGAACATCTCCTCCTGGGCGCGGATGTAGAGGATGCGCTTGAAATTGATCAGGCCACCGATGAAGTAGGGTATCCGCCACACCGGCTCGCGGTAAACCAAAGTGACGGCGCCGGCACCGGAATTCACCGCATTGACCGCGATGTCGGTGGCCGACTTCGAGCCGCCCAGCACGACGACCTTGCGTCCCTTGGCAACGGCGGGATCGTTGTATTGCGAGGAGTGTAAAATCCGGCCGCCTTGTGCCTTGAAGGCGTCCGCGCCGGGAAGGCTGATGGTCTGCGGTTCGTTGAACTGCCCGGTGCAGACCGCGACAAAGTCAAAATCCTGCTGGTTGTCGCCGTCGCCACGCAGATCGAGCCTCCAGCCCGGCCTGGAATCCGGGCGGCGGTTCATCAGCAAGACCGCGGTGTTGAAACGGATCAGGCGATCGAGCCCATGATCGCGAGCGTATTCGGCCAGATACGCATGGACCTGCGGGCCCTTCGGCCATTCCGGACAGGATTCCGGCATGGCCTTGTCGGTGTAACGGTAGAGCTCCTTCGGGCTTTGGGTCTGAACATCGGGATAAGATCTCGCCGGCTCCCAGACGCCGCCGAGGTCGCCGCTCCGCTCGACAATGGTGACGCGATGCCCGCGCGCCGAAAAAGCTTTCGCCGCGGCAAGCCCGGACACACCGGCGCCGATGATGCAAACCTGCTTTTGCCTGACCATGAGATCGCCTCCGTCTGAACGTGAATCCGCTGCGGCCATGACGCCGTGAAGTACCCGCTATCGGGGAGCGCCGCTTCAATGCGCGACAACCGCGGTCCGCGCTAGTCGTTGGCGTCGGGCGGCAGAAAATTCACCTCATGCTCCGCGGAAACCCGGACGACCTCCGCGGGATCGGTCAAATTGTGCAGCCGGTCGAACAGCGCCTCGAGCTTCTGCATCGGCGATACCCAGAACAGTGCGCGCGCGGGCTTGTCCGACTTGTTGAAGTAACCGTGCGGGATACCGCGCGGCAGGCGCACCAGATCCTCGGCCCTGGCCTTCACCCAGACGCCGTCGAGCTTGAGATCGAGTTCGCCTTCCTGAACCAGGATGAATTCCTCCTGGGTCGGATGGATATGGACCGGCACGAACTGGCCGGGATTGCTGTTGGTCTCGAACGCAAAGGTGGAATCGGTCACGGCTTTCGGGAAATAGACCTGACCGAGAATATTCCAGGTCTTGCCGCCGTAGCCGGTGCCGTTCGCGGTGATGCCTTTTTCGAGCGCTGCCATGTCGCCGTCTCCTGTCGGGTGGTGTTGGCGCAGGCTGCGGCGAGCGAGGGCCGCCGTCTAGCCGCAAAACGAATCCGTCGCCGGCTAAGTAAGATTTCGAACGCAGGGAGTGCCGGTGTTGCGATGCAGGGATCATCGTGTCGCGCAACTGAGCGTTGCCTGATCACCGGCTGCGCAACGATCGGGCAGCCCCCCTTACCGAATCGTCTTCCCAACGGCCCACGACAGAGTATTATTATAGGGTTCAAATAAACACGGAAGGCCGTGTGATGGCGAGGGGCGGAGGCGTTGTGGAAACCGGCCGTGCCGGCAGGCTCGCGGCGTTCAATCGCGTGTCGACCGACAGCGTCGATGCGGCGGCCGAGGCGATCGGGCGTATCTTCTGCCCCCACCAGCTGACGCCGGTGCGGCCATCATCGCCGGATTTCCATGCCCTGCACAATTGCGCCGATTTCGACGGGTTCTCCATCAACTACGTCGCCTATGGCGGATCGGTGTCGATCGATCCCGGCTGTCTCGAACGGTTTTTCCTGTTGCAGATCCCGGTCAACGGATCGGCGAAAATCAGAACCGCCGCATGCGAGGTGGCCAGTGGGCCAGGCACCTGCGCCTCGCTGCTGTCGCCGACAATCCCGACGCAAATGATATGGCAACGCGATTGCGCCCAGACGATCCTGCTGGTCGATCGGCGGCTGGTCGAGCAGCGGGCCGCGGCGCTTGCCGGCAAGCCGGTTGGCGCGGTCGAGTTCGCGCTGGCGATCGATCTGAACCAGGCCTGCGGGCGCGAGCTGCAATCGCAGGTCGCGGATCTGGTCGACCTGGCCGAGCGCATCGGACCGGAGCGCCGCCTGGCGCCGGTGGCAGCGGCCGACCTGCGCGAAAACCTTCTGACCTGTCTACTCCATTGTCCGCGCCACAACCTCCGCGACGCTAAGGAGGTGTTCGGCGGTCGCGCCGAAACGCTGCCGCGATCGTTGCGCCGGGCGCGGGATTGCCTCTACGCGCACGCCACCGAACCGCTCGATCTCGCGCAACTTGCCGAGGCCGCCGGCACCGGCATCCGCGCGCTGCAGCTCGGTTTCCGGCGCCATTTCGGCACATCAATATCCGACATGCTGCTTGATATCCGGCTGGCACAACTCAATGCCCGGCTGGGCAGTGCTCGCCCCGGCGAGCACATCACCGATCTCGCATTCGAACTGGGTTTTACCCATCTCAGCCGGATGGCCAGCGCCTACCGGGCAAAATTCGGCGAAACGCCGTCGGCGACGCTGCGCAGGATGAGCTGATTAGATTGGCCAACAAAATGTTTCATCGCGTTATCGGCATCGATTATTCGGGCGCGGAGGTCCCGACGGCGGGCCTGAAAGCTTTGCAAGTCTATCTGACCGAGGATAATGCGTCGCCTGTCCCGGTACCACCACCGGCCCGCAAATACTGGACGCGGCGAGGCGTTGCGGAATGGCTGGTGGAAACGCTCGCCGACGATGCGCCGACGCTGGTCGGCATCGATCACGGCTTTTCATTCCCGTTGCGCTATTTTGAGGCGCACGGGCTCGAACACGATTGGCCTGCGTTTCTCGACGATTTTCAACGCCATTGGCCGACCGATGAGAATATCTACGTTGATTTCGTCCGGGACGGCATCGACGGAAATGGGGCGGCGCGAACGGGCAATACGCGTTGGCGTCGGCTGACCGAACAGCGCGCCGGCAGAGCCAAATCGGTCTTCCATTTCGACGTGCCGGGACAGGTGGCGAAATCAACCCATGCAGGCCTTCCCTGGCTGCGCTTCATTCGCCAGCAGCTCGAAGGACGAGTGCATTTCTGGCCCTTTGAGGGCTGGGATATTCCGGCGAGACGCTCGGCCATCGCCGAGGTCTATCCATCGCTGTGGAGTCGCAGCTTCGCCAATGAAGGCCGCACGCCCGACCAGCACGACGCCTTCAGCATCGCCGCCGGGCTGTCGCGAGCAGACCGCGACGGTACCTTGGCCGCACTGCTGAAGCCCGACTTGACGCCGTCCGAACGGCTGGTTGCGGAGATCGAAGGCTGGATATTGGGCGTTCCGGGCCAACTTCAGGAGAAGTAATAGTTGGGCGCCAAGCCGATACAGGGCCGTCAGGCCGGCGACGGTTCGACGTTAGGTGCTGAACAGGCCAGGCTCTAATGGCCGACCTCGCCGACGATGACGTCGCCGAACATGCGCCACGCCTCGCCGTCGAACTGCATCAGCTGCATCTGTTCGATCGGAAAGAAATCATCCGTCGCGGTGTTGATGGTGATGCCGGGCAGCATCATGTCGGTCGAGAAATTCTTCAGGTTCGCGGCCTGCTTCATGACGTTTTCGCGCGTCAAGTCGTCGCCACACTGCTTCAATACCTGGACCATGGTCTGCGCCACGACATAGCCATAGACGCTGTTATTGTTGCCCTTGTCGGCCTCGGGCAGGTATTTATCCATGTAGGCCAGCCACGCCCTGGTCGCCGGATCGTCCTTCCAGGCCGAATCGGTCGGATCCTTGAGGTAGGCCGTTGAAATCAGCCCTTTGGCGTTTTCAAGGCCGGCGGGCTTGAGCACGGTCGCCACTGAGGTCGCGGTATTACTGATGAAATAAACCGGCTTCCAGCCGAGTTCGGCGACCTTCTTGATCGCCTGCGCGGCGCCTTTGGGCGCGGCGTCGGATATGAAAATATCGGCGCCGGAATTTTTCAACGTCACAATCTGTGAATCGATGGTGGGATCGGACACCTCATAGGAGGCATCGGCCACGATCATGTTCACCCGCTCGCCCAAGCCGTCCTTCAATCCCTTGAACTGGTCGCGCCCGGCGTCGTCGTTCTGCCAGAACACCGCGATCTTGCCGTTCGGGTGGTTCTTCATGATGTATTTGGCGTAGATGCGGCCCTCGCTCTGATAATTCGGCTGCCATCCCATGGTCCAGGGAAAGTTCTTCGGATCGCCCCATTTGGTCGCGCCCGACGCCACAAACAGCTGCGGCACTTTTTTCAGGTTCATGTATTTCTGGATCGCGGTGTTGGACGGCGTTCCGAGCGGCTGGAACAGCAGCAGCACCTCGTCGCCCTCGACCAGCTTGCGCGCCTGTTCCATCGCCTTGGGCGGGCTGTAGGCATCGTCATAGGAAATGAAATTGATCCTGCGGCCGTTAAGGCCGCCCTCGTCGTTGATGTGCTTGAAATAGGCCGCCTGGGCCTTGCCGATGGCGCTGTAGGCCGACGCCGGCCCGCTATAGGGCATGATGTTGCCGATCTTGATCTCGGTATCGGTGGCGCCGGGGTCATATTTCTTTTGCGCTTGCGCCGTCGTGGCGATCAGCACGGCCGCTGTGGCCAAAAAAGCCATGGCAAATGGGCATATCGCGCCTTGCTGCGGCATCGTCGTCTCCCCACCTGTCAATTTGTTGGATTAAGTGTCGCAGTCCGGACACTCCGGCGCAAGCGCGGGCATATTCCGCATGACGAAACAGGCATTGTTGCCCGGCATCGATTATGATTGATGACTCGCCGACCACCCCGATCCCTTGCCACCCGAGACCGACATCTTGCCCCCGCCGATTAAACGAATTGGTCCTCTGCATCCGCGGTCAGGTGCTGCCGGGTTTCGTGCAGCACGATGGTTACTCGCGCGATTTATGTCGGGCCGCGGTTTTCACCAGCTCGGTTCGAGCTTTGCCGATGAACGGATCGCGCTGATCGCCGAGCGGCTCAGGCGCGGCGAGACCGTCTATCTCGCCGGTCTCGGGACGTCCGGCATGCATAATTCGGGGGTGGCTCTCGTCGAGGTGACGAAGGCCTACGGTCCGCGCCTGATCGTCAACAACGAAGAAGAACGCTTCTCGGGCAACAAGCATACCACCGAATATCCGCGCCGATCAATCGATGCGATGGTGGCGACGCTGCGCGGCCTCGGTCGCGATATCGGCGACATCGCCGCGTGGCTGACGACCTGGGATTATGCGACGCTGACCGGAACGTTCGTTCGTACGGTCGTCGAGGAAGCGCCGCAGAGCCTGAAATTGCTCCGTACCACCAATACCTCGGCCTTTGACAGCCGCCACCTCGAACAGATGGCTCGCACGCCGAAAATTCTCGGCAGGCAGCTTGGCCTCGACGGTCCGGTGCCGCTGATCTGCATGCCGCACCACGACAATCATGCCTGGTTCTCGTTTGCCGCCTCGCCGTTCGCGGATGATGATGAGCCGGTGGCGCTGGCGGTGGTGGACGGCACCGGCGATCGGGGCTCGATCACGCTCTATGCCGCGCAGGGCGGTACGATGCGCCAGCTCTACTGCAACGACAGCATGTTCGACTCGCTCGGCGCCTTCTACAGCGTGATCTCCTCGACCCAGGGCGGCTGGACCTGGCTGTCCAGCGAGGGCCGCTATATGGGGGCCGCTGCGTGGGGCGACACCAACCGCGCCAGCAATCCCTATTATGAGCGTTTGAAAAATGTGCTGGATCTCGGCCCGCACGGCGAGGTCCGGCTCAACCGGGCCATGGCCAATTGGTTTTCCGAACCGTTTGATCGGCCTTACAAGCCACCTCTTATCGAGATCCTCGGCGAACCGCTCAAGCCCGATCAATTGTGGAATCCCGACGCGGTGCTGCGCGTCGAAGATATCCATCATCGCCCGGACACCAAGGATCGCCTCGACAAGGCGGCCGCCACGCAGCTCGTGCTCGAGGATGCGATGATCCATGTGATCGATCACCTGCTGCGCACGACCGGCGCGCACCGGCTCGTGTTCACCGGCGGCGTGGCGCTGAATGCGCTGGGCAACATGCGGCTGCTCGAACATTTCGACGAAGCATGGTTTGCGAGAGCGCAAAGCCGCAAGGCGCGGCTGCATCTGTGGGTACCACCGACACCGGGAGACCCCGGTGTGACGATTGGCGCCGCCTGGATGTTCGCGCATCTCGCGGGCGCGCCGCGCGGCCAGCCGATGACCCACGCCTTTTATTGCGGCGTGCCGCCCCTACCGGACGATATCGCCGACGCGCTGAAGGCCGATGACATTGCCTCGCAGCGGATCGGCGATATCTCGACGCCGGATGGCCGCGATGCCATCGCCGACCTGATGGCGAGCTTCGTGGCGCGGAGCGGCGTCATTGCGCTGTACCAGGGAGCGGCGGAAACCGGGCCGCGCGCGCTCGGCCATCGCTCAATCCTGGCCAATCCCTGCGATCCGACCACAAGGCAGCGCCTCAACGAGCGGGTAAAATACCGCGAAGCGATCCGCCCCCTGGCACCGATGGCGACGAAAGAGGCGGCGCTGAAGTATTTCGATCTGCTCGAAGGCGCCGCCGACGCCGATTACAACGCCTACACTTACATGGTGCTGACCGCGCAGTCGAAACCGCACGCGCTGGAAAAAATTCCGGCGGTGATCCACGCCGACGGCACCGGCCGGATCCAGATCGTGCGCGGCGAGGACGACCCCCTCACCTACGCCTATCTCAAGGCGCTCGGCCGCCACATCGGCGTGGAGATTTCCGTCAATACGTCCTTCAACGTCGCAGGTCCGATTGCACAAACGCCGGGCCAGGCGATCGACACCTTGCGCCGATCGAAAGGCCTCGACGTCGTGGTGCTGGTGGCCGACGACGGCGCAGTCTACGCAGCCTGGCACGGCGGCGAGCGCGACAGCG
>JAQGJF010000789.1 GCA_028290765.1 Tardiphaga sp. | reverse complement strand
TTCAAGTCGCCGGCCGGGACGGGATATATCTGTCCGAATTAGGCCCCTCTGCGGGATTAGGCCTCTCCACACGTCATCCCGGCGAACGCCGGGATCCATAACCCTGGCGGTTGTGACGAGAGAAGGTGACAGCCGCACTGCGCCAACGAGACCACACGGCGTATGGGTCCCGGCTCAAGGCCGGGACGACGCAGTGAATGTGGCTACTTCCCCTTGCTCACGAATTTCTTCGCCGCGGCACGAAATTCCGCCGTCTGCATGCAGCCGATGATGGCGTCCTTCTCGGCGTCGAGTTGCGCTTCGATCGGGTTGGAAGGGCTGTGGTGAATCAGCGCCTTGGTGGCCTTGAGCGCGGCCGGCGCGTTTCGCGCCAGGCGCTGTGCCAATTCGCGCGTCGCCGCTTTCAGCTCGATGGCGGGCACCACTTTGGCGACCAGCCCCCAGTCATAGGCCTGTGCCGCGGTAAAACTCTCCTCGGCGAGAAATATCTGCATGGCGCGGCGAATGCCGACCGCCGCGACCACGCCGGCGGTGCCGCCGCCGTCCGGCGAGACGCCGAGCTTGCCATAGGCCGGCGTGAAGCGGGCGTCTTCCGCCGCGATGCAGATGTCCGCCATGAAGGCGAGCGACAGGCCGGCGCCGGCGGCGGAGCCATGCACGCTCGACAGCACGATCTTGTCCATCCGCCGCAGCGAGGTGATGAAGCCGTGATAGTGCCGCAGCAACTCGCTTACCACCGGGGCGATGTTGTCGACATTGGCGGCCAGCGTCTGCAGGTCGCCGCCGGCGCAGAAGGCGCGGCCGGCGCCTTCGATGATCAGCACGCGGATACTGGCATCCGCCTCGACCTCCGCGGCGAGCCGTTCGAGCGTCCTGGCGATCGGCAGATCGATGGCGTTGAAAGCGCTGGGCCGGTTGAGGGTGAGGGTGGCGATGGCGCCATCGATGCTCAGAACGGCCGGGTCGACGGGGGGCGAGGGATCTGGTGTTGCCATGCGGGGGCCTTGAAGGACGGGAGATCGGGGGCCCGCGGACTTAAACAGCCGCCCTTTGCCATGGCAATCGGGTCCTTCCGGAGCCTCCAGTCATCGTATTGTACGACAACTTTGTCCTAGCCTCTTGCATCCGCTTTTCTTTTAAGCGAGTTTAGCGGCAAGGCTGACCAAGAGGTCTCAAATCACGATTGGGGAGGATACCATGTCCATCTGGACACGCCGTGCTGCGCTGGCCGCGGCATTCGTCATCGCATCGGCCATCGCCGGGCCGGCTTCGGCTCAGACCAAGCTGAAATGGGCGCATGTCTATGAGATCGGCGAGCCCTATCACACCGAAGCGCTGTGGGCGGCCGATGAAATCAAGAAGCGCACCAACGGCAAATACGAGATCCAGGTATTTCCGGCCTCGCAGCTCGGCAACGAGAACCAGATCAACGAGGGACTGGGCCTCGGCACCGTCGATCTCATCTACACCGGGGTGAATTTCGCCGGTTCGATCTACAAGCCGCTGGCGATCACCGGCGCGCCGTTCATCTTGCTCGATTTTGATCACTGGAAGGCCTATCGCGACAGCCAGCTGTTTGCCGACATCGCCAAGGGCTACGACGACAAGACCAAGCATAAGGTGATTGCGCTCACCTATTACGGTCAGCGTCACGTCACCGCCAACAAGGCGATCAGCAAGCCCGAGGACATGAAGGGCATGAAGCTGCGGGTACCGCCGGCACCGCTGTTTCTGATGTTCACCAAATCGGTCGGCGCCAACGCGACGCCGATCGCCTTCGCGGAAGTGTACCTGGCGCTGCAGCAGGGCACCGTCGACGGGCAGGAGAACCCGCTTCCCACCATCATGGCGAAGAAGTTCTACGAGGTGCAGAGCCACATCATCCTGACCGGCCACATCACCGAATCGCTGGTGACGGTGGTGGGCAGCCATGTCTGGTCGAAGCTGACGCCCGACGAACAGAAGATTTTCGCAGAAGTCCTGAAGGAGGCCGCGTCGCGCGCGACCAACGCCATTGCGGCGTCCGAAAAGACGCTGGCGGCGGAATTCAGGAAGCTCGGCAAGACCGTGATCGAGCCGGATCGCGAAGCTTTCCGCAAGGCCGCGATCCCGCTGCACAACGATCCGGCGGCGGGCGCCGGCTGGACCCAGGCGCAGTACGACGCGCTGCAGGCGCTGAAGTAGGGGGCGGGTGAGGGGGCTTCTCGGCAGAACACTTCCCCTCACCCGGTTTCTCGCTGCGCTCGAAACCACCCTCTCCCACAAGGGGAGAGGGATAGACAATGGTCTTGAATCCATGAACATCCATCCGCCATCCACGACGCCTCCGCCCGACGCCGATGCTCGTCTCATCGTCGCCGAGGATGAAGAGGTGATCATCGAGCATCATCCGGAGGACTGGCTGGCTTTCGCGCTGTTCTGGACGCTGGCCGGCATCGTCTTCCTGCAGTTCTTCACGCGCTACATCATGAACGACAGCCTGTCCTGGACCGAGGAAATCGCGCGCTACGGCCTGATGTGGCTCGCCTTCATCGGCGGGGCCGTGGTGACGCGGAAGAAGGCCCACATCGCGGTCGAGCTATTGTCGAACCTGATGAAGCCCAGCCCGCTGCGGTCTGCGCTGCTGGCGCTGGTGGATTTCATCACCCTCGGTTTCATGGGCCTGCTGGCGTATTTCTCGGTCACCATCATCGAGCGGATGCATGCCCAGACCATGACCGTGGTCGAGCTGCCGATGAGCATCGTCTATGGCGGAGTTGGGCTTGGCTGCTTCCTGATGCTGGCGCGGCAGATCCAGGTGGTCTGGCGCAACGCGCGCGACGGCTGGCGGCGGCCGCACGAAATCGTCGAACAAATTCACGCCGATTGAAGGCTGGGCTGACCGATGCCGATCATGATTTTCGTTTTCTTTGCGATATTGCTGGCCGGCGTCCCGGTGTTCATCGCGCTGGCCTTCTCGTCGCTGCTGTATACGCACTTTATCGCCGGCATTCCGGATTTCGTGATCCTGCACCGCATGGCGGGAGGTCTCGACAGCTTTCCGCTGCTGGCGGTGCCGTTCTTCATCCTGGCCGGCAATCTGATGAATTCGGCCGGGATCACCAACCGCATCTACGACTTCGCGGTGGCGACCTGCGGCTGGATGAAGGGCGGTCTGGCCCATGTCAACATCTTCGGTTCGGTGATCTTCGCCGGGATGTCCGGCACCGCGATTGCGGATGCCGCCGGCCTCGGCACCATCGAGATCAAGGCGATGCAGGACCACGGCTACTCGACCGAATTTTCGGTCGGCGTCACCGCGGCGTCGGCGACGCTGGGCCCGATCATTCCGCCGTCACTGCCGTTCGTGATCTACGGCATGATGGGCAACGTCTCGATCGGCGCGCTGTTCCTCGGCGGCTTCATTCCCGGCGCGGTCATGACGATCTTCATGATGCTCTATGTCACCTATTGCGCGCGCCACTACGGCATGGGCGCCGACCAGGCGTTCCGCTGGGATGTGCTGGGCCGGACCTTCATCGCGGCGACGCCCGCGCTGCTGACCCCGGCCATCATCATCGGCGGAATGACGTTCGGCTGGTTCACCCCGACCGAGGCCGCGATCGCCGCTTGCGCCTGGGCGCTGATTCTCGGCGTTTTTCTCTATCGCTCGCTGTCGCTGAAGCAGTTCTATAAAGTGACGATGGATACCATCGAGACCTCGGCGGGCGTGCTATTGATCGTCGCCGCGGCATCGCTGTTCGGCTGGGTGCTGACGACGACGCGGCTGACCGAGGCCGGCGCCGAGGCGCTGCTCAACCTCACCAACAACAGATACGTCATCCTGCTCCTGATCAACGTGCTGCTCTTGATCGTCGGCTGCTTCCTCGAGCCGATCGCCTCGATCAGCATCCTGGTGCCGGTGCTGATGCCGATCATCCTGAAAGTCGGTATCGATCCGGTTCATTTCGGCGTGGTGATGACGCTCAATCTGATGATCGGGCTGCTGCATCCGCCGCTCGGCATGGTGCTGTTTGTGCTGTCGCGGATCGCGAAATTGTCAATCGAGCGGACCACCATGGCAATTATGCCGTGGCTGGTTCCGCTGCTGATGTCGCTGATCGCGATCACGCTGATTCCGGAGCTCACCCTGTGGCTGCCCCGCACCATGGGGATGCTGAAGTAGCGCTATTCGCGCAGCACGGCCGCCACTTCAGCCGCCGTCGGCATCGACGGGCCAGCGCCCATCCGCTGCACACAGATCGATGCCACGGCATTGGCGTACGCCAACGCGGATTGAATGGGATGCCCGCCGGCGAGCTGCGCCGCAACGGCGCCGACAAAACAATCGCCGGCCCCGGTGGTATCGACCGCCTTGACCGCGCGGCCCGGAACGATGACCGGCTCGCCCTTCACCAGCGCCATCACGCCCTGCTTGCCCAGCGTCACGCAGATCACCCTGTCGGTGCCGGTCTGCAGCGATCGGGCGGCGGCGATGACCTGGCTCGGATCGGCGCCGTCGTGCAAATCGGCGTTGGCCAGCAGGCCGAGTTCGCTCTCGTTCAGGATCAGGATATCGACCAGATCGAGCAGTTCGCGCCCGACCACCGCCGCCGGCGCGGGATTGAGGATCGTCGTCGCGCCTGCCGTGCGCGCCCGGGAGAAGAAGGCGCCGATCGCCGGCCGCGGAATTTCAAACTGGCTGACGGCGACGTCGCCGGCAGCCAGCGGCACCGTGGCAACGTCCGCGGGCCCGACCAGCGCATTGGTGCCGGGAATGACGACGATGGTGTTGTCGGCCTCGGCCACCGTGATAACAGCGGTGCCGCTATGCGCCTCCGGCGTTTCGCGCAGGTACTTCAGGTCGATGCCTTGCGCGCCAAGAAACGCCTTGAGCTCGCGGCCGAAGGCATCCGTGCCGAGCCGGCCGATCAGCGTGGTCGGCGCGCCGAGTTTGGCGGCGGCGACGGCCTGGTTGGCGCCCTTGCCGCCGGGAAAATACAGCACGGCGTTACCGGCGATGGTCTCGCCGATCTTCGGATGCCGGTCGGCCGTTGCCACCACATCCATGTTGATGCTGCCGGCAACGTAAACGCCACCCATACTATTTTATCCCCGATTGGCTCCGACCGGAACGGACTACACGATCAGGCGCGAACTTCAAACTCCTGCCTGACGGCTTCGATGTCGGGAAGCGTCGGCAATCCGGCTTCGTTGCCGAGACGCTGGATCTTGAAGGTCGAAGCCGCGCGGGCGAATTCGAAATGATCCTGCCAGCTTTTGCCGGGGTTGGAGAGATAGGAATAGATATAGGCGCCGTGGAACACGTCGCCGGCGCCGTTGGTGTCGAGCACCCGGTCACGGGAGATCGAGAGCGCGGGAAGCGCATGCACCATCCCGGCCTCGTCATACCAGAGCAGGCCCTTTTCGCCCTGCGTGACGCCACCGACCCGGCAGCCGCGGCTCTTGAGATAATCCAGCATCTTTTCCGGCGTCAGGTCCATCTGCTCGCAGAGCCGCTCGGCGACGATGGCGACGTCGATGAATTCCAGCAATTCGTGGGTATTGGTGCGCAACCCGCCGCCGTCGAGCGATGTGAGGATGCCGGCTTCGCGGCACAGCTTGGCGTAGTGAATGGCGGCGTCCGGCTGGTGGCCGTCGACATGCAGCGCGCGGCAGCCCTTGAGATTCAGCATCGGGAACGGGTGAATATGTTCGTCGTCGCGGCAGCGCACGATCGCCCGCTTGCCGTCCTTCGGCATGATGAAGGACAACGAGGAGGAATTGACCTTGCGCGGATGGATCGAAATTCCATACTTCGCGCTCATGTCCTGGAACATCCGGCCGAGCCAGTCGTTGGCGACGGTGGCGATCAGGTCCGGCACGATCCCGAGCTTGGCGCAGCAGAACGCGGCCGTGACCGCGTTGCCGCCGAACGATACCGCATAGGCCGACGCCACATGTTTCTCGTCGCCGGTCGGCATGTGGTCGGTGATGAAGGTAACGTCGATATAGGTCTGTCCGATGAAGAGGGCCTGCATTCGTTTTCCGTCGTGGCTGAGGGTGGTCCCGGCCGGCGCAGCTACACTAGCACCGGTTATCGAATGGATTCGCTGAAATTATTCGCATCCCTGCCGTCTTTGCGGCTTGAGATGGGAATGTGAGGAGACTAGGACCGTCCAAGTCGGCTGTTGCCGACTTGGACATTGATATAACTGAACTCGGGTAAACCCGAGTTCAGGGGGTGCCGCCAGCATGCCGCCGATAACGGTTGGCCGCGGTCCGGAGTTCCTGACGGCGCGACGGGGGAGGAGACTATTTCGGTGATTACCGGGCTCGATCATGTCGTCGTTCTGGTCAGCGATCTCGCGGCGGCCGAGGCGGCGTATCAGACGCTGTTTGCGCGGCAGCCTTCCTGGCGCAACAGCGGCGACGGCGCCGATC
>JAQGJF010000784.1 GCA_028290765.1 Tardiphaga sp. | reverse complement strand
AGCAGATAGGGATCGTGGACGGTGGCAAACAGCAGGCCGCGGATGGTCAGTGTGGCGAAGCCGAGCAGCAGCAGCGGCCGCCGACCCCATTTCTGCGCGAGGCGCCCGACCGAGGGCGACGTCAATGCCACGATCGCCTGCGGCACGATGATGCAGGCGGCGATCAGCACCGGCGCCCACTCCGTCGAACGCGTCGTAACCACGCCGTCCATCAGCGGCAGCATCGCCGAATTCGCCAATTGCAGCAGCAGCACGGCGCCGGCGAAAATCAGCAGCGGGCGTTGCCGGATCAGCCGGAACACGCTGGTCGCGCTCGCGTCCGGCACTTCGCGGGCCACGCTGCCATGCGCCTGGGCGGCGTCGATCTCCCACTCCTTGATGCTCGACAACGCCAGCAGTGTCGGTATCGCCAGCAGGAAGGTGACGATGAACACCGACTGGCTCGACAGATAATAGCCGCAGGTGCCCATCACCGCCGCGGCGACGCCGTTGCCCAGCGAAGCAAAACGCGCGTTGCGTCCGAGACGCTCGCTGATTGCATAGGGCCCGACCAGCCCGAGGCTGATTGCCGCAATGGCCGGACCGAGCACGCAACTCGCCGCGGCGTGCAGCGTCGCGGCGCCCATCACCACCGGCAGGATCGGCCAGACCACATAGCCCAGCGCACTGAAGCCGATCGTCGCCACCGCCAGGCCGGCGACCAGGCGTTCGGAGCGCGCCGCGTCGACGATGGCGCCTCCCGGCATCTGCCCGATCAGCCCGACGATGCCGCCGATCGAGAGCACCAGGCCGATCTCGACCTGGGTCCATTTTTGCGTGGTCAGATAGACCGCGACGAAAGGACCGAAGCCGGTCTGCACGTCGGCGAGGAAGAAGATGAACCAATCGAGGCCGCGCAGGCTTTGTCGCGACGGCCCGGCAGGTGGCGGGCGGGGTTCGGGCGCCGGCGGGTCCGGTCCATAGACGGCAGCAGGATCCGGCCGCTCCTGCATGTCGGGACCAACGGGTCGAACCGTTCGGATGGGTGCCTGCGTGATCAGTTCACTTCTCCGTCGTCATGGGACGAAAACGCAGCGGCTCGAGGCTGCCCGAGGCGCCCAGCACGACGATCGGCTGGTCCTCCTTGTATTCCGGCGCCGCCTTGACCTGGTCGCGCGTCAGCTCGAGCGAGATACTCGCGGTCTTGTCGGCGACGTTCCAGAAATGCAGCGCGCCCCAATCCACCACGATTTTCCGGCTGCCGACGCCGAGGAAGCCGCCGAAGTCGATCACCGCCGCCCGCACCGATCCGCCGCGATCGACGATGACATCGGAGATCCGCCCCATGTTTTCGTTGGCCGGGCTGCGCACGTCGCGGCCGAGAATGCCGTGGGCATCCACGGCCTCGATCACCGTCACCGAGGGTGGCGCCGCCTTGTCGGTCGGGACTTCCGGAACCGGGGTCTCCGGCTTTGAGGATGCCTGCGGCGGGGTTGGGGCTGGCGGCGGCGAAGCCGGGGCCGCCGGCGGCGCGGCCTTGTCGTCGGCCCAGCCGGAACTGCCGCCGAACGCCAGCGAAACCAGGACAACAGCCATCATCAGAGGGATTGCGCGCATCCGTGATCCTCCTGGAACGCTTTTACTTTCCGCGCCGACGCGCACAGCAACTTCAATGCGCCAGCACGATCGAAACCTGGATCCTGCCGCGCGTGCGCAGCACTTCCAGCGACACTTCCTCGCCATGGCGCCGCAGGCGAAGGTCGACGCTGGATTCGCCGAGCTGCAGATCGCGCAGGATCACTTCGTTGAGAAATGCCGGAAGCCGCGGATTGCGCAGCCTGATCTCGCCCCGCGCGGCGTCGAATTCGATGCCGAGTGCCGCTTCCAGCAGCGTGAACGGCGTCGCGCTGGCCCAGGCCTGCGGCGCGCAGGCCACCGGATACAGCGTCGGTCCGCGACGTCGCTCGCGCTGGAAACCGCAGAACAGTTCGGGCAGCCGGCGCAGATCCATGTAGCTCGCGGCGTCGAACAGGCCCTTGAACACATGCTCGACCGAATGCTTCAGGCCATAGCGCGCCAGTCCCAGCGCGATCAGGGCGTTGTCATGCGGCCAGATCGAGCCGTCATGGTAGGACATCGGATTGTAGCGGGCTTCGCCGCGCGCCACGGTGCGGATGCCCCAGCCGGTGAAGAAATGCGGCCGCATCAGGTCGGCGGCGACCATGCGGGCACGATCCTTGCGCGCGATGCCGGTGAACAGCAATTGCCCGGCGTTCGAGGTCCGCACCCGGCAGGGCCGCTTCTCGCCGTCGAGCGCCAGCGCGTAGGTGCCGAGTTCCTCGCACCAGAACGCCTCCTCGAACCGTTCGGCGAGACGGGTCGCCTCGGCCTGAAGCCGTTGCGCCCTGCCGGCGAGACCGAGGCGCTGCGCGCAACGCGCCGCCAGTTGCTTGGCCGCGAACACGTAACCCTGAACCTCGGCCAGCGCGATGTAACCCTCGGCCAGCCGACCGTCGGCGTGAAAGATCGCGTCGTAGGAATCCTTCCAGCCTTGGTTGGCGAGGCCCTGTTCGGAGGCGCGCTGATATTCGACAAAGCCGTCCTGGTCCGGATCGCCGGCGCCGTCAATCCAGCGCAACGCCGCCTCGATCGCCGGCCATAATTCCCGCAATGTTTCGTCGTCGTCGGTGCGTTCGACATAGAGGCCGGCCAGCAGCACGAACAGCGGCGTCGAATCGACGCTGCCGTAATAGTGCGCGAACGGCACCTCGCGCAGCGCCGCCATCTCGCCGCCGCGCATCTCGTGCAGGATCTTGCCGGGCTCGGCATCGGCGAGCGGATCGACGGCTTTCGCCTGATGGAAAGCGAGCCGCCGCAGCACGCCGCGCGCCACGCGCGGGTCGATCCACAACATCTGCAGCGCGGTGATCAAGCCGTCGCGGCCGAACGTGGTCGAGTACCAGGGAATACCGGCATAGGGATAGCGCCCCTGCGGGGTTTCGGTCATCAGCATGTTGAGATCGGCCATCGCCTGGCAGACCACTTCGTTGAAGATATTGTTGGAGGTTTCGATAGAGGTCGCGCCGGCGGTCGAGCGGCGCATTTCGCGGCGATGCGCCAGCAAACCGCGAAAGAAGGGCGCCGGCTGATAGGGGATCGGCTTGTTGCAGGACGCCGCGACGAACAACGACGTGACCTGCTGTGGGTCCAGGTCGAAATGATAGGTGGCGGAATTGACGGTCAGCCGGGTCGGGCGCGGGTCGAAATGCAGCGCGGTGCTGCGCGTCTTGCCATCGAGACCGTTATATTCGAGCGCCACGTCGGACGGCCCGATCAGGCGGCTGGTGCCGACGCCGCGGCGCGGACGGCGCTCGCCGCGGACCTCGAACAGATCGGCGAAATCATTGTCGAACAGCAAAGTCAGGTCGAAACTCGCGGTCCGGTCGCCGTGATTCTGCACGCCGATCCGCTGGTAGGCGGTTCCCCGCCACAGAAAGAACGTGCGGACGATGTGCAGCATGTCCTTCTGCAGCACGATCCGGTCCTGGCGGTAGACGTCGGGATTGGTGAGATCGACCGTCAAGGACGAATTGTCGTCGCGCAGATTGGAGCCGAGCAGCAGCGGCTGCACCTCGTCCAGCACCAGTTCGAGCCGCGCCAGAAACCGAGAGTCGGCATTGAACAGCCCGACAGGCCCGCCGGCGGAGGCGCCGAGATCCCCGTGGCT
>JAQGJF010000766.1 GCA_028290765.1 Tardiphaga sp. | reverse complement strand
TCGGCATCTGGAGCCGAAGTTTGGCGTCGAGGTTGGACAGGGGTTCGTCGAACAGGAACACTTTTGGGTTACGCTCGATGGCGCGGCCCATGGCGACGCGCTGGCGCTGGCCGCCGGAGAGCTGCTTCGGCTTGCGCTGCAGATACGGCATCAGGCCGAGGATTTCAGCGGCTTCATGCACCCGCGCTCCGATCTCCTTGCGCGGCGTGTTGCGGTAGCGCAGCGAGAACGCCATGTTCTCGTACACCGACATATGCGGATAGAGCGCGTAATCCTGGAACACCATCGCGATGTCGCGGTCGCGCGGCTCGATCTCGTTGACGACCCGCCCCTCGATCAGGATTTCACCATCGGAAATATCCTCCAGGCCGGCGAGCATGCGCAGCGTGGTCGACTTGCCGCAGCCGGACGGACCGACCAGGACGATGAATTCACCGTCCTGGATGTTCAGGTCGATGGCGTGAACGACCTCGAGCTCTCCGTAGCGCTTGACCAGCTTGCGAAATTCGACGGTCGCCATGCCATTCCTCGCTCAGCGCTTGGTGGATGCGGTGTCGGCGACGGCACGAAAGCGCGCCCCCACGGCATCGGCGGTGCGGAACAGGATCGCACAGTCGTTGGCCACGGAGACGAAATCGAAGCCGGACTTGATATGGCGCTCCGATATCTCGTCATTGGGCGCGAGCACGCCGATATATTTGCCGGTCGGCCGGCATCGCTTCAATCCATCCTCGATCGCTTCGGTGACTTTCGGATGCGCGGCCTGGCCGATCATGCCCATCGAGGCCGCCAGATCGCCCGGACCGAAGAACACCGCATCGATGCCATCCACCGCCGCGATCTCCGCGCATTGCTCCAGCGCCGTCGTGGTTTCGATCTGCGCGATCACGAACACTTCCTGGTTGGCGCGCGTGGCATAGTCCTGGAACCGGCCGTAGCGGCTGCCGCGATGGATCCCGGCGATGCCGCGCGATCCCTGCGGCGGATAGCGGACGAGATCCACCAAAGTCCGCGCTTCCTCGGCATTCTGCACGTAGGGAACCATCAGCGTCGACAACCCCGCATCGAGATGCTGCTTGAGCAGGATCCGGTCGCTCCAGGTCACGCGGAAGATCGGAATGGTCGGGGTGGCGGCGATGGCCCGCGAATGCGCCATCGCATCCTGCAAGGACACCGGCGCGTGCTCGCCGTCGACCAGGAGCCAGTCGAAGCCCGACCAGCCAAGCGCCTCGGTGGCATTGACGGAATTGAGCATCGACCAGATGCCGGTCAGCGGGCGGCCGCCTTTCAGCGCGGCACGAAAGGCGTTGGGTGGAAGGCTGCGGGGGTCTGGCTGTGTCAAGACAATCTCCTTTGAGTGAACGAAATGGCGGTTTAACCGATCAGGTGCTGCCGCGCACGACGAGTTCGATCCCGAGATCGAAGCTGCCGCCATGGTCCGGTGCACCGCCGAGCCGGGCCCGCAGCAGGCGCGCGATCTGGATGCCGATCTCGCGCCGGGGCGGACGCACCGTCGTCAGCGATGGATTGCTGGCGGCGGCAAATTCGAGATCGCCGAAACCGCAGAGCTTGAGCTGATCCGGAACGCGAAGCTGGCGCCGCTGCGCCTCGAACAGAGCACCGAGCGCGATGATATCGTTGCTGCAGAAGATCGCATCGACGTCCGGATGCCGCTCCATCATCTCGGCCAGCGCCTTGGCGCCGCCGACCGCGCTGGCGCGGTCCGGCAACCGGACCTCGGCGGGCGGCGCGTATCCCGCCTGCAGCGCCGCCTCGACAAAGCCGGCGTGACGATCGGCGGTACGATAATCGCGTTCCATATAGGCGCCGATGAAGCCGAGCCGGCGCGCCCCGCGTTCGGAAAAATGATGAACGGCCAGTTGCGCGACGGCGCGATGCGAGAAGCCGACGATGGTATCGATCGGATGATCCGACGACTCCCACATCTCGATCACCGGAACGCCGCTGTCGAGCAGCAGTTTGACGGCTTCGCGGTTGTGACGGCGCCCGGTGACGACCATCGCGGCCGGCGACCAGGCCAGGAACGAGGTGATGAGCTGCTGCTCGACGTCGGCCGAATAATTGCTGTTGCCGAGCATCAGCTGGTAGCCGCTGCCGGTGAGTTCCTCTTCCAGCGCCTCGACGGTGGCGGCGAAGAACGAATTGATGATCGACGGAATGATCACGCCGATCGTCATGCTGCTGGCGCTGGCGAGCGCCCCCGCCATCAAATTGCGCCGATAGGACAGCCGTTCGATGGCGTCCTGGATGCGGCCGCGCACCTCGGGCGAGACGATCTCCGGCTGGCGGATGGCGCGCGAGACCGTCGCGGTCGAGACGCCGGCCAGGCGTGCGACGTCGGCCATGCGCGACCGCGTGGTTCCCATTCGCTCCCGTCTCGAAGTCTGCGGCTCGGTCATCCGGTGTTTCGCGTCGTGTCAGAAGATGTCGGGCTCGGCGGTCGCCGGGCCGGATTGCAGGAAATCGAAATCACAGCCCTGATCGGCCTGGGTGACGTGTTTCTGGAAGATCACGCCGTAGCCACGCTCGAAACGCGCCGGCGGCTTGACCCAGGCGGATTTTCGCTGCGCCAGTTCGGCCTCGGAGACCAGCATGTCGAGGCGGCGGTTCGGCACATCCAGCACAATCT
>JAQGJF010000765.1 GCA_028290765.1 Tardiphaga sp. | reverse complement strand
TCGACGGTCCGATCTGCAGGCCTGGGAATGTCCACAGCGTCGCCAGCACGATGGTGGTCACGGCGAGCCAGCGCCACAGCCTGATCCGCGCCAGACCGAAGGCCGCCGCGGTGACGATGGCGAGGTAGAGATATAGCGCCCAGTAATCCGGCTTGTTGGACGAGACCAGAATCGGCGTCAGAAACGCGGCAGCGATACCGAGGCCGGCCAGCGCCGGACCATGCAGCAGCGCGGCCGCGAGCGTGCCGAGCGCGACCAGACCGAGCAGGACAAACGCCGTCGCCGGCACCAGGAAATCATACAGCGCGTAGGCCGCGTAGACGGTGGCAAAGGCGACGGCGGTGCCAGCCGCGGTGAGTATGGCCGGAATATTGGCGATCGGCAGCGGCGCGATGGCGGAGATGTTTTCCTTGCGCCGCGTCCATTCGCCGGCGGCGAGCAGCGCCAGCGCGAACAGGCCACCGAGCAGCGTGCGTACACCGGGGCCAAGCAGGCCCTGCTCGATCGAATAGCGAACCATGAAGAAGCCGCCCAGCGCCAGCGTCAGGCCACCAACCCAGACCACCCAGCGGGTGCCGAGCCGTTCCTCGAAGCCGGGACCGGCCTGCGGCGCGGTTTCGGGCGTCACCACGTCGGGGATCGGCGGCGGCACCGGCGAGGGCTGAACCGGTGGCGACGGCTGTTCGATGGTTTCCGTCTCGACCGCGGCCGGCTGAGTCTGCGGCGTTTCGTCGAACCGGGGTGTCGGCAGCGGCGGCGGGCTGGCGCCGGCCGGCCTGGCAGCCTCGAACAGATCGAGCCTGGCGCGCAGCACCTTCACTTGAGTGAGTGCCTTTTGCGCGAAAGCGAACGCCACGATGGCAATCACCAGCGGCACCAGATCGAACGGGGAATCGAACATCAATTTCGGACCTTATCTTCCCTCTCCCCTTGTGGGAGTGGGTGGCTTCGCGAAGCGAAGACGGGTGAGGGGAACAGCCTCTCGTTTTGCCGCTCCCCTTCACCCAGCACGGACTTCGCCGTAGCCGATGCTACGCATCGGCGTTCTACCAAGTGACGGCGGCCAAAGGCCGCCTTCGGCCACCCTCTCCCACAAGAGGAGAGGGAAGAAAGAGGCCATTCTGACGGCATGCGTTTGGCTGCTCTGGAATCGCTTCCCCGGAGCCTTGCAACAAGTGAGTGTCGATGCGAACAGCTTAAGTTCAACGCGGCAATGTCGTTATTTGCCGCGGCGCAGCCTCAGTCCAGATCGATGCGGAACGGCTGACCGACGACCGTCATGCTGCCGGGACCCATTTCGTCCAGCGCGCGCAGCATGCGGCCGTCGCGCCCCAGCGCCTTGTCGGCGAGCGTCACGATCAGCCGGTTCGGCGACGCGATCGGCGAGGCCGCGCGAATTTGTCGCGCGATCGACGCCTCGTCGCGATGCGGATTGAGCATGCAGGCCGCGGCAAAAGCGCTCGCGGTGGAGCGGCTGATCCCGGCATAGCAATGCACCACCAGCGGCGCGCTGCGATCCCAGCCGCGCACGAAATCCAGCACCTGTTCGATATGGGCGTCGTTCGGCGCGACAAAACCATCCATCTGTTCGGTAATGTCGTCCATGGAGACCCGCAGATGATTGGCTTCCGCTACCGAAGGCGGCCGCTGCACCTGATTGACGTTGGCCATCACGGTGAGGACATGGCTGGCGCCGGTGGCCTTGACGGTGGGATGCAGATCGGCGAGCGAGCAGACGTGAATCATGGATTTCCTTTTGTTGATTGAATTATAGGCCTGCGGGCTTGGCGGCGGAAGCCGGATATCAGGCGTGCAGCGTCTTGAACCGCGCCAGGAACCGCTTCTCGGCCTTGCCGGCCGACCACGGCGTCAGATAGTCCTGCACCGCTGCCTCCGACAGGCCGGGGTCGCGGCCGAACAGCCGTTTGGCTTCGGCCTCGGCAAACCCCGCCAGGTGTGTCGCCTCGAGATAGGCCGCGCCTTTGTCGGCAGCCTTGATCTGAAGGGTCATCTCCGCGGGCAGGACCGGCGGCAGGCCGAAGCGGATATGGATCGCGGCCAGCAGGCGGTGCTCCACCACCTTGTAGGCGCCGCCGATCACCGCCTTGAACGGAGAGATCATGTCGCCGATGACATATTCCGGCGCGTCGTGCAGTAAGGCCGCGAGCCGCAGGCGATGATCGACCCGCGGCATCTGCTCGCGCATCACCGCTTCCACCAGCAGTGTATGCTGCGCCACCGAGAAAATGTGGGTGCCATGGGTCTGGCCGTTCCAACGCGCCACCCGGGCGAGGCCATGGGCGATGTCCGCGACCTCGATATCGAGCGGCGACGGATCCAAAAGATCGAGCCGGCGGCCCGACAGCATCCGCTGCCAGGCGCGGGTCGCGACATCGGAGGAAAACTTCGCCTTCGCCATCACTTCACTTTAAGACGGGGACTGCGCTTCTTGCCGGCGCAGGCCTCGTGGCAGAAACACGTCACCAGATGGTCGTTGACCATTCCGGTCGCCTGCATGAAGGCATAGACGATGGTCGGGCCGACGAACTTGAAACCGCGTCCCCCCAGTTCCTTCGATATCTTGATCGACAGCGGCGTTGAGGCCGGCACGCTGGCCGTGGTCTTGAAGTTGTTGACCTTGGGTTTGCCGTCGACGAAATCCCAGAGGAATTTCGAGAAGCCGGCGCCCCCCTCCATGATCTTCAGATAGGATTTGGCGCTGTTGATGGTGCCTTCGATCTTGGAGCGGTTGCGCACGATGCCGGCGTCGTTCATCAGCGCGTGGACTTTTTTCTCGCT